>DATCYI010000319.1:0-8588 GCA_036570385.1 Acidimicrobiales bacterium
CAGCAGTGCGGTCACGGGGCGGGCTCGGGAGGCTCTGCTGCCGGTTGGTCGTCGTCCGACGGAGCGGGTCGATCCGTCCCGGCGTTCGGGTCGGGATGACGGCCCCTGGCGGCGACCCGCGCCGCGCCGGTGTTCTCCGGCATCCAGCCGGTGACGATGTAGCCGACCCGCTCGCCGATGTTCACGGCGTGGTCGCCGATCCTCTCGTAGTAGCGACCGACCAGGCCGAGCTGCACGATCATCTGGATGTCGATCTCGTTGGCATCCAGCTGCACGATCGTCTTGATGTACTCCCGGTGGAGCTGGTCGAGCCGGTCGTCGAGATCATCGAGGGCGTTGCCGAGCGCGGCGTTGCCGTCGGCGTAGGAGTCCATCGCCAGGCCGAAGAGGCGCGTCGCCTCCTCTGCCATCGCGAGCAGCAGCACCCGCAGCGGCGCCGGGATGTCGGCGCCGTAGAGGCGGCGGGTGGACTTGGCCACGTTCACCATCAGGTCGCCCGACCGCTCGATCTCCGAGGTCAGGCGGATGGCGGCGACGATCGAGCGAAGGTCGCGGGCGACCGGCTGCTGGAGCGCGAGCATCATGAAGAGGCGCTCCTCGAGCTCGATGGTGAGCGCATCGATCTCGTCGTCGCCGTCGATGACCGCCTGCGCTGTGACGAGGTCGTGGTCGAGCAGGGCGTGGGTGCCCCGCATGATCGAGTCGATCACCCGAGCCGCTACCCGCACCATGTCGCGCTGCACGTCGTCGAGCTGCTGGTGGAAGTCCCTGCGGATCTCAGTCATGGCTCAGTGTGTCCTCGCTGTGATGAGCGCGCACCGTCATCCGAATCGTCCGGTGACGTAGTTCTCCGTGCGCTCGTCGGTGGGGTTGGAGAACATCTGGTCGGTGCTGTCGACCTCCACCAGCAAGCCGGTGCGGGTGTCGCTCTCCGGGTTCACCTCGGTGGTGAAGAACGCTGTGCGGTCGCTCACACGGGCGGCCTGCTGCATGTTGTGGGTCACGATGACGATCGTGAACTTGTCCTTGATCTCCTGCATCAGGTCTTCGATGCGGGCGGTGGCGATGGGGTCGAGCGCAGAGCACGGCTCGTCCATCAGCAGCACCTCGGGATCGGTGGCGATGGCCCGGGCGATGCACAGCCGCTGCTGCTGGCCCCCGGAGAGCCCGAGCCCGGACGCCTTGAGGCGGGACTTCACCTCGTCCCAGAGCCCGGCCGAGCGCAGGGCTCGCTCGACGATGTCGTCCATGTTGCCCTTCACCCCGGCGATCCGCGGGCCGTACGCCACGTTGTCGTAGATCGACTTGGGGAACGGGTTCGGCTTCTGGAACACCATGCCGATCCGACGGCGCACCTCGACCGGGTTCACCTCGCGGTCGTACAGGTCGACCCCGTGGTAGCGCACCTGGCCTTCGACCCGCGCGATGTCGATCAGGTCGTTCATGCGGTTGAGGCACCGCAGGACCGTCGTCTTGCCACAGCCCGACGGACCGATGAAGGCGGTGATCTCGTGCCGGTTGATCTGCACGTTCACGTCGCGGACGGCCTGGAAGTCGCCGTAGTAGACGCTGAGGTCGGTGACGTCGAACACGACGTCCTTCGGTGCCGGATCGGGGCTGACCACGACCGCGGGGGTGACGTCGATGCGCTCGTCCAAGTTCGGGGGCTCCGTGAGATTTGTGTCGGGGACCATCTGGGTCACTTCCTGGTCTTTTCGAAGCGGTTGCGGAGGAGGATGGCGGCGGTGTTGGCCAGGAGCACGACGCCCAGCAGCACCACGATCGCCGCGGCGGTCACGGCCTCCCAGTCGTCGCCCGGTCGACCGGCCCAGGTGGCGATGATGATCGGCAGGGCGGTGAAGCGCTCGGTGAGAGCGCCGATCTGGTAGCTCGAGCCGCCGGTGAGGAATCCGGTGGTGGCGCCCACCAGGATCAGTGGGGCCGCCTCGCCGAGGGCGCGGGCGAGGGCGAGCACGGTTCCGGTGAGGATCCCGGGCGCCGCGTAGGGCAGCACGTGGTGACGGGTGACCTCCCAGCGCGTGGCGCCGACGCCGTAGCCAGCCTCCCGTAGGCCCTGGGGCACGGCCCGCAGCGCCTCGGCAGCGGTGATGATGACGATCGGCAGCACCAGCACGGCCAGCGTCAGGCCCGCCGCCACGACGCTTCGCCCGTTGCTGTTCGGCCCAGTGAAGTCGCCCATCGCCTTCACGAAGATCGTGAGGCCGAGGATGCCGTAGACCACCGAGGGCACGCCGGCGAGGTTGCGGATGTTGATGTCGATGAAGCGGGCGAGGCGGCCCTTGCCGCCGTACTCCTCCAGGTAGATCGCCGCGGCCACGCCCATAGGAAAGGAGATGACGACGGTGAAGAGCCCGATGAAGAACGTGCCGCGGATGCCCTGGGCCACACCCGAGTCGGCAGCTTGCGAGCGCATCGGCGCGGCGAGGAAGTCCTCGAGACGGGTACCGAGCACCGACCAGCCGCCGGTGACGACGTCGTAGAGGAGCACCAGCAGGATCAAGATCGACAGCGCCAACGAGAGCTGGAGCAGGAGGCTGAACGATCGGCCCTGAGCATCCCGCTTGCCGCTCTTCAGCTGGTCTCTCACGCTCTCGGCCACCGACAGCGGCGAGCTGATCACTGACATGTTCAGCAGTCTCCTAGTACTTCTGCCGCACGCGGCGCACGAAGCGGTCGGCGGCGATGTTGAGGACGAGAGTGACCACGAACAGGAGCATCCCCACGAAGAAGAGGCTCTGGAAGGTGAGGGCGGCACCGCGCACCTGATCGGTGCCAGCGGCCTGCGACGCCATCGCCGCCGTCATCGTCTGCCCGGACGAGAGCGGGTCGAGGGTGAACAGCGAGCCCCCGGTGGCGCCGGCCGCGATGAACACCACCATCGTCTCGCCGATGGCGCGGGACACGGCGACGATGAACGCGGCCACGAGACCCGACACCGCGGCCGGGATCACGACTCGGACGACCGTCGTGACCCGCTTCGCTCCCATGCCGTAGGAGGCCTCGCGCAGGGACTGCGGCACCGATCGCAGAGCGTCCTCGGAGATCGACGCGACGAGGGGCACGGTGAGGATCCCCACGCCGATGCCCGCCGCCATGATGTTGAACTGGTTGGCGTCTTCGAAGAAGCGCTGCACGATCTCCGGGGATATGAACTGAAGGGCGAAGAAGCCCAGCACCACGCTGGGGATGCCCGCGAGGATCTCCAGGACCGGCTTGAGGATCTTGCGCACCCCGGGCCGGGCGTACTCCGAGAGGTAGACCGCCGCCCCGAGGCCCAGGGGTGCAGCCACCGCCATGGCGATCACGGTGACGAGCAGGGAGCCAGACACGATCGTCTTGACGTCGTACATGCCGCGGCGTGGGAACCAGCCGTCGGTCCAGAGCGTCTTCCACTCCACCTGGGAGACGAAGGTCCATGCCTCGCCGATGAGCGACAGCACGATGGCGATGCTGATCACGACGGAGGTGAGTGCGGCGCCGGCCAGCAGGATGCGGGCGGCGCGCTCCTTGCGGAGCCGCCCAGGGTCGCCACGGAGGTCAGCGACGCTCAGTGGACCTGGATCGGTGGTCACGGTGGACATGCTCGGTCGGGTGCTCCTCAACGAGGCGTCGGGGGGACGGGGAGCGGGCGGCGGGGCACGAGAGCCCCACCGCCCGTTGTAGCCCGTCGGGGGGAAACGGGCGCTACTGGGCGCCGGTGGTGCGGGCCTCCCAGAGGGCCTTGGTGGCCTCCAGGTCTTCGTCAGCGAGGTCGACGTAGCCCACCTCGGACACCGAGCTCACGCCGTCGTTCAGGTAGAAGTCGACCCAAGCGGCGAGGGCTGCGTTCTCCTCCGCCTTGGCCTTGTTCACGTAGATGAACAGCGGGCGGCTCACCGGGTAGCTGTTGTCGGCGATGGTCTCGGGGGTCGGGACGACGCAGCCGTCGCCGCCATCGACGCCGAGGACCTTCACGCCTCCGCTCTCGGCCGCCTCGGCAGCGAAGGCGAAGCCCACCCAGCCGAAGCTGGTGTCGGAGCCCTGGATGCCCTGGATGATGACGTTGTCGTCGGCCGATGCCTGGTAGTCGGGGCGAGTCGTGGCCTCTGCGCCGCGGTCCTCGTTGAACTCCTCGATCACCAGCTCGACGAAGCTGGCGAACGTGCCCGACTCCTCGCCGGGCCCCACGATGTCGAGCGAGGCGTCGGGCAGGTCGGTGCTGGAGCCGAGCTCGGAGGCGAGCGCCTCGGCGTCGTTCCAGCTGTCGATGCCCTGCGACTCTGGACCGGCCAGGGCGTAGATGTCACCGAAGGTGAGGCACTCGACCCCATCGTTGGCCTCGTTGGTCATGACTGCGATGCCGTCGTTGCCCACCTGCAGCTCGATGAACTCGATGCCGTTGTCCTCGCAGGCGGCGATCTGCTCGTCCTTGATCTTGGACGAGGCGTCGTTGACGTCGGCTTCACCGTTGCAGAACAGCTCGAAGCCATCACCGGTGCCGGGACCGTCGACGACGATGTCGACGTCGGCGTTGGCCTGCTGGAACTTCTCGGAGACCGCGATCGAGATGGGCTCCACGGTCGAGGACCCCGTCACGACGACGGAGCCGGTGAGCGCTTCACCGCTGGCATCGCCGCTGGCGTCGCCGGTGGAGCCTTCCGAACCCGTCTCGACCGGGTCTTCGTCTTCGGAGCATGCCGAGGCCACGAGGCCGAAGGCGAGGATCAGGGACAGCCAGGCTGTCTGCTTCTTGCGCACGAATGCCCTCCTTGGGCGAGCGTCAGGTGTCGGGGAGGTGACACCGGGTGGTCGAGGGTCAACCTAAGGAGGGTTGGTGGCGCCGAAAGGTGGCTGAGGTGAACGACGGGTGAACGCCCAGGCAACGTTCGGGAGCTTGATCAGCCCGCGACGTTTCGGTGGTGGCGCCGGGTGGCGATCTCCTGCAGGAGCAGGTGGGCGTCGACCTCGCCCGGACCGTTGACCTGGGCCCACGCGCCGCTCGCTTCGAGGCACCAGGCCAGGGTGTCGTCGGCCAGGTTGACGTCGAGGATCTCCTGCAGCCGGGACTGGAGCTCGACGTCGTCCACGTCGACGACGGCTTCGACGCGCCGGTCGAGGTTGCGGGGCATCAGGTCGGCCGAGCCGATCAGATAGCGAACGGCGCCTCGGCCGTGGCCGTTGGCGAAGCGGTAGATCCGGGAGTGCTCCAGGTAGCGGCCCACTATCGATCGCACCCTGATCCGCTCCGAGAGCCCCGGCACGCCCGGCACCAGGCAGCAGATCCCACGGATCACGAGATCGACCTCGACCCCGGCATGGGAGGCCGCGTAGAGGAGGTCGATCATCTTCGTGTCGACCAGGCTGTTCATCTTCATGGCGATGGCAGCTGGCGCGCCGGCACGGGCCGCGGCGATCTCGCCCTCGATGAGGGCGGCGATGCCGGACCGCAGGGTGTGGGGCGCCACGAGCAGAGAGCGGTAGCCGACGTCGCGGCTGTAGCCGGTGAGGAAGTTGAAGAGGTGGGACAGGTCGTCACCGACGTCGGGACGGCAGGTGAGCAGCCCGAGGTCCTCGTAGGTGCGGGCCGTCTTGGAGTTGTAGTTGCCGGTGCCGACGTGGCCGTAGCGACGTATGCCGTCGGGCTCGTCGCGCACGACCAGTGCGGTCTTCGTGTGCACCTTGAGCCCGACCAGGCCGTAGACGACGTGCACGCCGGCGGTCTCCAGCGCCTTGGCCCACTCGATGTTGGCGCCCTCGTCGAAGCGAGCCTTGAGCTCGACCAGGACCGCCACCTGCTTGCCCCGCTCGGCTGCGGAGATGAGCGAGCGCACGATCGGGCTGTCGCCCGAGGTGCGGTAGAGCGTCATCTTGATGGCCAGCACGGCGGGGTCGGTGGCGGCCTGGTGGATGAACTCCTCGACGGACGTGCGGAAGGAGTCGTACGGGTGGTGCAGGAGGATGTCGCCGGCGCGGATGGCGGCGAAGATGTCGATGTCGCCGTCCTTGGCCGCGGCCAGGCGTGACTGCGTGACCCGCTGGAAGACGGGGTCCTTCAGCTCGGGCCGGTCGAGAGCGTGCAGGGTCCAGAGGCCGCCGAGGTCGAGGGGGCCACGGAGCCGGTACGTCTCGTCGTCGCCGAGGTCGAGCTCGCGCTGGAGCAGGTCGACGACCTCCTCCGACATCGTGTCGCTGACCTCGAGCCGCACCGCCCGACCGAACTGACGGCGGCGGAGCTCCATCTCGATGGCCGCGAGGAGGTCGTCGGCCTCTTCCTCCTCGACGGTCAGGTCGGCGTTGCGGGCGACCCGGAACACGTCGTGCGACTCGATGTCCATCCCGGGGAAGAGCTGGTCGAGGTGGGCGGCGATCACCTGCTCCAGGGGCACGAAGCGCTCCCCGTCGGGCATCACCACGAAGCGGGAGAGGATGCTCGGCACCTTCACCCGGGCGAAGCGACGCTCGCGCGACACCGGGTCGATCAGCATCACCGCGAGGTTCAGCGAGAGGTTCGAGATGTACGGGAAGGGGTGCCCGGGATCGACGGCCAGCGGTGTGAGCACGGGGAAGATCCGGTCCTCGAACGTCTCGACCAGGAACTTCTCGTCGTCGGCGTCGAGCTCGTGCCAGCTGGAGAAGCGGATGCCCGCAGCGCCGAGACCGGGGGCGACGCCTTCGAGGAACTCGCGCTCCTGGCGGGCCACCAGCTCCTCGACCCGCTCGCGGATGGCGAGGAGCTGCTGAGCCGGTGATCGGCCGTCGGGCGACGCCGACGAGAGGCCGGCCATCACCTGCTCCTGAAGGCCGGCCACCCGCACCTGGAAGAACTCGTCGAGGTTCTGGCTGAAGATGGCGAGGAACTTGGCCCGCTCGAGCAGCGGCACCTCGGGGTCCTCGGCCAGCGCCAGGACCCTGGCGTTGAAGTCGAGCCAGGAGAGCTCGCGGTTCAGGTAGCGCGCTGGCTCGGCGCTGGTGACCGCATCTGCCATGGATCGATCGTACCGGTGCCCTGGTCGGGCACAGATGGCCGTCGGGTGACGGCTGTGAGGCCGCCAGGTGACGGCGGCTCAGCTGGCTGCGGGCTCTTCCTCAGGCAGGCCGAGGTCCCACTCGAGCTGGATCAGCTCGCGCTCGGCGTCGCGGATGACGCGCTCGCGGTTGCGGCGGAACTGGGGGTCGTGCGGCGGGAGCAGCACCAGGCGAGCGAGGACGCGACGCCGGAAGTCGTCGACGACGTGGGTGTCGCCGTAGGTGCAGTCGATGCGCCAGTGCGGCGACACCGGGCCCAGGTAGACGATGCGCGAGTGGGCGACGGGCGGCTGAGACGGCTCGGGTGCGACATCGGTCATGGCCATCAAGGCTATCGACCCAGCACGAGATCGACCCAACACAGGATCTGTGGGCGCTGGAGCACGCAATTCGTGCTCCAGCGCCCACAGAAATCGTGATCTGGGCTACATGCCGTCGCCGCGGCGGCCGAGCTCTGCCTCGAGCTCGCGCTCCTCGCCGTCTCGGATGACGGTGAGGGTCACGGTGTCGCCGGCTTCGTGCTCGAGGATGGCGTCGCGCACGTCGGAGGACTGCGTGACCTCGGTGCCGTCGACCTCGATGATCACGTCGCCGACCTCGAGTCCGGCCTCCTCGGCTGCGGAGCCGGGCACGACCTCGACCACGAACGCTCCCTCTTCGGCGTCCACGTCGAAGCGGCTGCGCACCGCATCGGTGAGGTCGTCGATGTCGCTCGACGACACACCCAGGAACGCCTGGTCCGGGGTGATGGCACCGCCACCCGACTCGAGGTCCTCGATGATCGGGCGGGCCCGGTCGATGGCAATCGAGAACCCGAGGTTCTGCGCGTCGGCCACGATCGCGGTGTTCATGCCGACGACCTGGCCGGCCGCGTTCACGAGCGGACCACCCGAGTTGCCCGGATTGATGGCCGCGTCGGTCTGGATGAGGCCTTCGAGGTTGACGCCCTCGGCGCTGAGGTCGCGGTCGGTGGCCGACACGATGCCGCGGGTCACGGTGGGCTCGCTTCCCAGGTTCAAGGCGTTGCCGATGGCGATCACCTCGTCGCCGACCCGCAGGTCGTCCGACGATCCGAGCTCGGCCGGCACGAGGTCGTCGACTCCATCCACCTTGATCACGGCGATGTCGTCCTCCGGCGAGCTGCCGACGAGCGCCGCCTCGGCTTCGGTGCCGTCCGCCAGGACCACGGTGATCTCGCCCAGCTGCCCGAGTACGTGTGCGTTGGTGAGGATGAGCCCGTCCTCGCTGATGACGATGCCGGACCCGGCGCCCTCGAAGACGCCGCGCGAGGTGCTCGCGCTCGTCTCGATGGCGACGACCGACGGCTGGACCTTGGCAAGGATGCCCTGGATGTCGAGGCCGCCGTCGCTGGTGGTCACCGGGGTGACCGATGGAGTGGTGCGGGTGTTGGAGGGGGCGTCCTCGTCGAGGGCGACCGTGACGCCGGTGGCCACGACGGCGGACATCACCGCGCCGGCCAGGCCCCCGATCAGCGCGGCCCGGCGCGGCGTGGTGGGACGCTCGGCTTTTGGTGTGGGGGCCGGCGCGGCCGCCTCCGAACC
>DATCYI010000320.1:0-4590 GCA_036570385.1 Acidimicrobiales bacterium
CACCCCCGCCACGGCAGAGACCACCGAGATGGGGATCGCCGCGACCGGCCACAGCGCTCCGCCGGTGCGGCGGGCCAGGCCCACGAGGAGGACCGCTGCGCCGATCAGGTAGGCGACGGAGTGCCCCGCGCCCAGCACCGCGACCCGGGCCGCACCGTCCGTCAGGGGGGCCACGACGGCGATCAGTACCACACCGACTGCCGCTACCGCCACGGAGACCAGCCCCGGTGTGCGGCTGTCGCCGAGCGCGTAGAACCCGCGCGCCAGGAGCAGGAAGGCGCCGTAGGGGAACAGCCCGAAGGCCAGCGCTGCGACGGCGGCGGCGAGGAGCTCGGGACCGCTCTCCGCGGCCTCTCCGAACGACACGATCCGCATGGCCGGCAGGGCCAAGGCGGCCATCGCTGCGGACACCGGCAGCACGAACAGCGCCATGCGCTCCAACGACCAGCGGATCGAGGCCCGGAAGCGGCTGAGGTCTTCGCGGCCCTCAGCTACGAGCTCCGGCAGGATCGCCGTGTGGATGGGCTGGGCCAGGACCGCGTAGGGCGCCAGGAAGAACACCCAACCGACCTGGTAGGCCACGACGCCTCCCTCCACCGCTGAGCCGCCGACGATGGCGGCTCCGAGGAGCGCTCCGCCCGCGGAGTGCAGCACGACGCCCCACCCCGAGTGCCGCAGCACCGCCACGATCCGCGGGTCGCGACCGAGCCAGCGCGGGCGCAGCCGGAAGCCGCTGGTGCGGCAGGCCACGAGCAAGGTGCCCACGAACGCGACCACGCCGCCGGTGCCGGCGAGCACGAGCAGCCAGCGCTCGCCCGAGTCGAGGTCGAGCCCTGGGCCGGGCCCCGCCGCCGAGCGGAACAGGAGGAGGAACGCGACCATCACGACGGTGTTGCCGATGGGCGCCGCGGCGGTGACGGCGAAGCGGCGCTTGGCGTAGAGCACCGCGGTGGCGATGGTGCCCGCCGCGTACAGCACCACCTGCGGGACGAAGAACCGCAGGAGGTGGGTGATGAGCTCTCGCTGGTCCTCCACCGTGTCGGCAGGCACGCCGACCGTGAGCGCCCGAGCCAGCAGCGGAGCGGCCACGATCCCCACCAGGCTCACGACGCCGAGCACGACCACGGCCACGCCGAGCACACCGCCGGCGACCTCCTCGGCCCCCTCGTCGTCGCCTTGATCGAGCAGGTCGACGAAGGTCGGCACGAGCACGGCGGACAGCGCGCCCGCGGCGAGCAGCTCGAACAGCACGTTCGACACCGAGTTGGCCGCCTGGAACGCGTTGCCCAGGTAGGTGGTGCCCAGCACCGCGGCGATCACGAGGACACGGACGAAGCCGACCGCTCGCGACACCGCGGCGATCACGCCCATGCCCACGGCCGCACGAGCCGTGGGCGTCGCTGACGTCACGGTTCGGCGACCGGCCCGGGCAGCAGTCGGGAGGCACCCGGCGCCACGCCGTAGTGACCGATGGTCGGTGTGGCCAGGTCTTCGACGGCCAGCACCAGAGCGACGATGCCGCTGGCGGTGTCGAGAGAGTCGAGGGTGGAGACGCGCTCGCTGGTGAGCTCTCCCTCCCGGATGGGGCCGATGAAGGTGCTCCGCTCCGCTTCCTCGGGCGTCGGCTCGTCACCGTCGTCGAGCTCTACGCGACCTTGCGCGGCGAGCACGGGGACGGGTCCCTCCGCGGCGACCTCGTCGACCAGTGCCGTGGCGAAGTCCTCGGCGCCGCCGCCCTTCGCAAGCTCGGATATGACCACGTAGCGGACGGCGAAGGGGGGCAGGAGCACGCGGGGCTCCTCGGCCCCCGGACGGGCCTCGTACTCGAGGAAGCCGGCTTCCACCAGATCCGCGACCAGCTCGGGTTCGCTCGGCTGAAGCACGTCCCCGGCCTCGGGGACGGTGGTGACCGACGCGATGGTGGTCGGGGAGGTGGGTGGCGTTCCGGCTTCGGGCGCGCCCTCCGGGACCGTCACTGGCGTCTCTGCACCCGACTCCTCGGACTGCTCAGGGGCCGGTCCGCTGGCATCGCCGATCAGCTCGGCGACCCGGATGGCCCCGTTGCGGCGCAGGCGCTCCACGTCGCCGGTGGCGAGGTCGAGCAGCTCCCGGAGGTCGTCGATCTCCTCCTCGTCGTCCAGCTCCCAGCGGTCGGTGAGCCACCAGGTGCCGGCCAGGTCGGCCCCGGCCGCGTCCAGCGCGCCGAAGGCCTGCTCCATCGACGCCGCCGGCGTCCCCCTGGTGGCGATGGCGAGGACGGGCACACCGTCGAGGCGCCCGTCGAGGAGCCGCTCCGGCAGCACCTCGGCGAGGGCGTCGTCGCGCGTGGACAGCTCGTCGACCTCGTGGCCCAGGGTGGCGTTCTCCTCGTTGGTGAGATCGACCTGGGCCTGCACGTCGTCGAGCTGCGCCTTGAGGGTGTCGACGGTGACCCGATCGAGGAACGTCGAGCCAAGGGTCAGCCCGATGCCGAGGGCGAGGAAGACGGCCGTGATGCTGACGATGTGGTAGCGGAGGTTGATCAAAGGAGTGCCTAGGTTAGGAGGTGAGCGCGAGCCAGTAGCCGCGCAGCACGAGGCGAACGGGCTCGCTGATGAGCGTGATCACCACGAGCGTGAACACCGCTGAGAGCACGAGCAGGGCGAGGTCGCGCTTGTGGATCCGGTGCTGGTAGAGGCGGCTCACGCCCTTGGCGTCGACGAGGATCGGCCCGACCTTCATGCGCACCAGGAAGGTGGAGGCCATCCCCGCTCGGCCCTTGTCGAAGAACTCGACCATCGAGCTGTGCGTGCCGACCGCGACGATCAGCTCGGCGCCCTTCTCGTAGGCCAGCAGCATGGCGATGTCCTCGCTCGTGCCTTCGGCCGCGTAGACGTGGTGCTCGAGGCCCATCGCGTCGAGCCGCTCGGAGCCGGGCGCGCGCCCGTCCTTGTAGCCGTGCACCACCAGCTCGGCGCCGCAGCGCAGAGCTGCTTCTGACACCGAGTCCATGTCGCCGATGATCAGGTCGGGGGTGTGCCCGATCTCGAGCAGCGCGTCCGCGCCGCCGTCGACGCCGATCAGCAGCGGGCGCATCTCGCCCAGGTAGCCGCTGCGACGCAGGGTGTCGAGGTCGTCCTTGTACTCGGCCCCGCGGACCACGATCAGGACGTGGCGGTCGCGCATGTCGAGGTCGATGTCGGGGATGTCGGGCTCGTCGAGGAGGAGGTGTCGCTCCTGGCTCAGGTACGACAGCGTGTTCTCGGCGAACGCGGCCAGCTCCTCGCCCATCGACTGGCGGGCGGTCTCGATGCGAGCTTCGAGCAGCTGCATCGTCTGGCGGTCGCCGCTCGCCACCACCTCGCCACCACGGAGCACATCTCCCCCGCGGACCGTGATGTGGTCGCCCTCCTTCAGCTCCTGCAGGACCTCGGGGCCGACGCCGTCGACCAGCGGGATCCCCGCCGCGCACAGCAGGAGCGGGCCGACGTTCGGGTAGCGGCCCGTGATCGACTGGCTCGCGTTGATCACCGCTCCGGCTCGGGCCTCGACGATGGTCTCGGCCGCGACGCGATCGAGGTCGCCGTGGTCGATGACCATGATCTCGCCGGGCGAGATCCGCTTGACGAGGCGCTTCGTGCGGAGGTCGATCCGGGCGGTGCCGCTGACGGCATCGGGCTCGTGGGTGACGCGGCTTCGGGGCGGGCGAGCCATCAGGGTGCAGTCCCCCGCTCCTGCCTGGCTCGGGTGGCGGTGGCGAGCAGCTCGGATGCGTGATCGCGGGCGGTGGAGCTGTCCGGCTGGCCCGAGAGCATGCGCGACAGCTCGACGACGCGCGCCGACTCGTCGAGGACCTCGATGTGTGCCACCGTGCGATCCTCGCCTGTCTCCTTGATCACGCGCACATGCGAGTGCGCGAACGCCGCCACCTGGGGCAGGTGGGTGACCACCAGGACCTGCTGCTGCTCGCCGAGCGCGGCCAGCGATCGGCCGACGGCAACCGCGGCTTCGCCACCGATCCCGGCATCGACCTCGTCGAACACGAGGGTGGGAGGCCCGGCGGTGAGGACGAGGCGCAGGGCCAGCATGGCCCTCGCTAGCTCGCCACCGGATGCGACCTTCGCCAGCGGCAAGGCGACGGTGCCGGGTTGGCGCATCAGGATCCGGACGTCGTCGCTGGGATCCGGCCCCTCGACCTCGACGAGAACCTCGGTGCGGGCCATCGCGAGGTCGGCGAGGTGGTGCTGCACCGCCTCGGCGAGGGCGGGCGCGGCCTTGCGCCGGGCCTTCGCGACCTTGGCGGCCTCGGCGTCGACCCTCACTGTG
Source organism: Acidimicrobiales bacterium (assembly GCA_036570385.1). Taxonomy (GTDB): domain Bacteria; phylum Actinomycetota; class Acidimicrobiia; order Acidimicrobiales; family VFJN01; genus VFJN01. The sequence continues at coordinate 4,306 of DATCYI010000320.1, forward strand.
GCCGCACGCCGCTCGCCGTCGAGCTCTGCGGCTCGACGATCGTGCTGCTCGAGCTCGGCCAGGCGGGCCTGCGCCTCGACGGCGTAGCCGAGGACCGCGGCGAGGGTGTCGCCGTACTTCCGACGCAGGTCGTGGAGGAGCTGTCGCCGGGCCCGCACCGCCTCTAGGCGCGCCGGGTCGTCGGTGATGGCCTCGGCGCCGGCCCGCAGCTCCGCGCTCACGTCGGTGACCTCCGCCGCGACCGACCGCAAGCGCGCCTCGTGCTCCGCGAAGGGGGCCCGGCCA
>DATCYI010000321.1:0-1648 GCA_036570385.1 Acidimicrobiales bacterium
GGCGGCGGCGAGTCGCCGGTCCGCCGCCCGCGAACCGGACACCTGGAAGAACCCGCCGAGCCCGGCCAGCACCGCGGTCGCCCACCCGGCGGTGGCGGCCTCGACCTGGACTCCGCTGGCGGATCCGCCGACGAGCCTGGAGAAGTCCGCCAGGGTGGCGCCTGGGCGAGCGACTGGAACGAGCGGCTCACGCGTTGGGGCTGTAGCTGGCTGCCGTCTGGTCGTGTGAACACGAGCTCGGTACGCGAGCCCAACCCGTGGGCCATCCGCTCCTCGAGCTGCCGGCGGCGGTGGCGGACGAGCTCCGCCGTCGTGTGCGCATCTAGGCGCACCGACCGCTTTCCGCGCGCTGACTTCGGATCTGACACGCGCAGGTCGTACCCACTCACCTCCACGAGTGCACGCTGCACGGCGATCCGGCCGGCACCGAGGTCGACGTCGTCCCATCGCAGGCCGAGCACCTCACCCCTACGCATCCCGGTGCTGCAGAGCAGGACCCACATGGCTCGGAGTCGATCGTCCGCAACCGCCTCGATGAAGCGACGGCCCTGGGGCGCCGACCATGTCGCCATCTCTTGGTCGCTCCTGCGGGGAGGGTCGACCTGCGCCGCCGGGTTCCGGACCAGCAGACCCCAGCGGACGGCGTCGGCAAGCGCCTTCCGCACGATCTGATGGATGTACTTCACCGTGGTGGGCGAGAGCCCGCGGGTCGTGTTGCCCTTCCGGTACCCGGACGCGAGGAGCTCGCCGTAGAGCGCGGACAGGTCGAGGCCCGTCAGCTTCACCAGTCGGACCTTCCCGAGACGCGGCACCACGTGGAGACCAAGCATGTTGCGATACGAGGCGAACGTCGTCGGCCGAAGCGACGGCTCGACAGCGGTCAGCCATCGCTCGACGAACCCCGCCACGGTGGTCGCGCCGGCATCGACGTACTCGCCGACCCGCAGCCGTTCGAGCTGCTCCGTCAGCGCCTGCTCGGCAGCCCGCTTGGTGCCGAACCCGCCAAGCTGCCGGTAGCGCTTCCGGCCCGTGACCGCGTCCCGGCCCAGGTACACCTGCGCCGTCCATGTCCGCCCTCGCTTGAAGACGCTTCCTCGCATCGCAGTTCCTTCCGGCTCAACCCAGATACGTGGGCTGCCGGACCAGTTCGCGACATGGACAGCGGCGCATCGTCGCGGACTGGAACTGCTGGAGAACTGCAAGCCCTCGTCGGGCGCTTCAGCCGGCGAGGCCCCGTAGGGCCGTGACCTGCAGAAACTCAGCGCGCTCGGAGGGACTCGAACCCCCAACCTTCTGATCCGTAGTCAGATGATCGGGCGTCCGATGCGTCCACGGCGTCCACCGGGACCCACCATCTCTGCCTTTCGGGGATCGTACCGTCCGGTCCGTCCGGTGGAAGCGGTTGCGTCCACTCCGGAGACTCGCGGGGACTTGCAGGCCACAGTCGACTTTCCGACCGCACCTCAGGCCATCGTGAGTTCACGACGGTCGGCCTCCCGGATCGTTGGGGACTGCTGCACGGTTCGGTGACATCTGATCTGTGGTGCCGAGAGGTGCCGCTGGAAGGATGTTCGCCATGCCCAAGCCCTATCCCCGTGAGTTCCGCGAGGACGTGATCCGGGTTGCCCGCAGTCGTGAGCCCGACGTG
>DATCYI010000322.1:0-14906 GCA_036570385.1 Acidimicrobiales bacterium
GGCCGGCGATCCGTCGAGCCTCGGCTTGTCAGCGACGACCATCGGGCTGCTTGCCGGCGGGCTCGTGCTCGCCCTGGGCGCGGCGGCCACCCGCATGTGGATGCGGCGCCGACTCCGCCAGCAGGAGGTCGACACCCGGCGGGCGGCGCGGCAGGTCGCCCTCATCCGTGAGGTGGCGCCCCTCCTCCAGCAGTCGCTCGACCTGGCCGACGTGCTGCCCGCCGTCGCGGTGCAGCTGTCCGACCACTTCGGCCTCACCGGGGTGAGGCTGTCCGCCGGCTCGACCAGTGCCGGGCAGGTGGAGCTGTTCGCGCTGGGCGATGCGCCACGACCCACGGTCCCGGTGCTGACGCCCCCGGATCGGCTGGCCGCCGGCGAGTCGCTCACCCTGGCTCTGCAGCGAGCCGGCCGCAGCGTCGCCCTGCTCCACGTCGTCGCCGGCCGGACGCTGGGCGAGAGCGACCTCCAGTCGCTGCGGACCATCACCGAGCTGGTCACCGCGGCCGTGGTCAACGCGTCGCTCTTCGCGAGCCAGCAAGAGGCGGTGGCGCGCCTCCGCGAGCTCGACGTGCTCAAGACCGTGTTCCTCAGCACCGCGTCCCACGAGCTGCGCACCCCGGCGACGGCCATCGGGGGCTTCGCGACACTTCTCACCGCCAGCTGGGATCGCTTCGACGACGAGCGTCGGCGGGAGTTCGCCGATCGGATCGCGGCCAACGCCCGCTCGCTCAACGCCGTCGTCCAGGACCTCCTCGACTTCTCGCTCCTCGACCGAGGTGGGGTGAGCGTCGTGCTCGAGGCGGTGGCGGCAGGACCGCTGGTCACCGGCGTGGTCGAGCGGCTCGGTCCGGCCCTCCCTGATCACACGGTGGAGCTCTCCGTCGGGGATGCCCCCGAGGTGGCCGCTGACGTCAACGCCCTCGAGCGCGTCGTCACGAACCTGCTGACGAACGCGGCCAAGTTCTCTCCCGCCGGCTCAACCATCTCCGTCGCCGTGCAGTCCCGCGGCGGTGGCGCTGAGATCACCGTCAGCGACCAGGGCCCCGGCGTCCCCATCGAGGAGCGAGCGAGGGTCTTCACCCGCTTCTACCGCGGCTCCGGCGATGCCGTCACCCGAACCCGCGGGGTCGGCATCGGGCTCTCGGTGGTCGCCGAGCTGGTGGAGCGGATGGGCGGCAACGTGGCGATCGACGACGCGCCCGGCGGCGGAGCGCGGTTCCGTGTCAGCCTCGTCCCTGCGGCCACCATGGCCGAGATCCCGGAGGTCCGTGGTGCGACGACGACTTGAGCACGCGCTCCCGGTGCTGGTGCTGCTGGGCTTCGCCACCGCCGCCGTGCTCGTCAACCTGCTGCTCGCCGACGCGCAGGACCGCGGCGTCGCGGCCCTGGAGGAGGCGGTGGAGGCGGAGGTCTCGGCGATCGCGAGCACCCAGGACCAGCGGATCGCCAGGGAGCTCGAAGGCCTCGTAGCCACGGCCGAGACGGCCGGTGGCAGCTTGGAGTTCACGGTTGGCAGCGAGGCCGATGGCCAGCTCCTGGCGTCGGTGGGTGCGCAGACGGCCCTGTACCTGGTGGCACACGACGGGACGATCACCCAGGGTCAGCTGCTCATCGGCGATCCGGTGGGCAGCCAGTTCGACTGGCCCGGCTTCGACGGGCTGCCAGCGGCAGGCGACGCCGAGATCCTGCCTGTCTCTCGAGACGGCTACACGACCGAGCAGCCGGTGATGGCCTACGTGGTCCCGGTGGCCGGGGGCCCCGGGCAGGGGGTGGCCGGCGCCGCGGTCGTCGAGGAGGTGGTGGAGCCGGGCAGCGACTTCAACCTCGAGGTCCGTGCGCTCGACCGTGGTGACACCGGCGAGTACGTGGTCTTCGACCGCAACGGCGTGGTCGTGGCATCGAGCGACGAGGCGCTGGTGGCAGAGGACCTCGACGCCGAGCGCCTGCTGACCGAGCCGCCGGGCGTGTACCGCGCTGATGGCCGGGTGGTGGCCGTCGCCGACGTGCCCGCGGCGGACTGGAGGGTGGCGTTCCGGCAGGACGAGGGGGAGTTCGGCGACTCCCTGGAGCGTCCGGTGGAGTCGGTCGGGCGGATCCTCATCCTCGTGCTGCTCGGCGCCGGCTTCGTGGTGACGATCGGCCTCGACCGGAGGCTCCGCTCGGCCCGGGCCGAGCAGGCGCGCCTCGAGCGCCTCGGCGCGGCGCAGCAGGAGCTGGTCTCGATCGTCACCCACGAGCTGCGGACGCCGGTGGCGGGGGTTGTCGGGTTCCTCGACACGACCCTCGCCAACTGGGACTCGATGGACGACGCCGAGCGCAAGCGCTCGGTCGGCCGAGCGGCGGGCAACGCCCGCCGCCTCGAGGCCATGGCTCGCGACGTGCTCGACGCGCAGACGGTCGAGGACGGGCGGCTCGTCGGACCGCTGGCGCCGATCGACCTCCTGGAGCAGGTGCGCGCGGCCACCGGGCCCGATGCGGCTCCGGGTGGAGCGGTGGAGGACGAGCGGGCCATCGAGGTCTCGCTGCCGGCCAGACCGGTCTGGGTGGCGGCCGACCCCGCCCGGCTCCACCGCGTCCTGGTCAACCTGCTCGACAACGCCCACCGCAGCTCCCCCGCCGTCGAGCCGGTGGAGGTGACCGTCACGGCCGAGGGAGGCGAGGCGGTGATCGCCGTGTGCGATCACGGCGCGGGCATCGAGGAAGAGGCCCTGGAGCACGTCTTCGACCGCTTCGTGCGAGGCCGTGACGACGTGGTGAGCGGCACGGGGCTGGGCCTCTACATCTCGAGGCAGGTAGTCGAGGCGCACGGCGGCCGGATCTGGGTCGAGAGCGGTCCCGAGGGCACGGTGTTCCGGGTCGCGCTGCCCACCGTCGAACCGCCGGAAGAACCCACCAGCTAGAAGTTGTCAACACCGCACTCAACTTCTATCCTCCACTGAGACATAGGTTTCACGATCTCCCCTGGAGGACCCCCCATGCCCAAGGCCGTCGGCATCGATCTCGGCACCACGAACTCCGTCGTCTCGGTCCTCGAGGCCGGCGATCCAGTCGTCATCCCCAACAGCGAGGGATCGCGCACCACTCCCTCCGTCGTCGCCTTCTCCAAGGGCGGCGAGGTGCTCATGGGCGAGGTGGCCAAGCGCCAGGCGATCACCAACCCCGACCGCACGATCCGCTCCGTGAAGCGCCACATGGGCACCAGCTGGAGCACCGAGATCGACGGCAAGAAGTACACGGCGCAGGAGATCAGCGCCCGCACGCTCATGAAGCTCAAGCGCGACGCCGAGTCCTACCTCGGCGACACCGTCAACCAGGCCGTGATCACCGTCCCCGCGTACTTCGACGACGCGCAGCGCACCGCCACCAAGGAGGCCGGGCAGATCGCCGGCCTCGAGGTCCTGCGCATCATCAACGAGCCGACCGCAGCGGCTCTCGCGTACGGGCTCGACAAGGGCTCCGCCGACGAGACCGTGCTGGTCTTCGACCTCGGCGGCGGCACCTTCGACGTCTCCATCCTCGAGATCGGCGACGGCGTCTTCGAGGTGAAGAGCACCCACGGCGACACCAAGCTCGGTGGCGACGACTGGGACCAGAAGGTCATCGACTGGCTGGTCGAGCAGTTCAAGTCCGCCCACGGTGTCGACCTCAGCAAGGACAACATGGCCGTCCAGCGCCTCAAGGAGGCCGCCGAGAAGGCCAAGGTCGAGCTGAGCCAGGTGCAGCAGACCCAGATCAACCTGCCGTTCATCACCGCCACCGCCGACGGTCCGCTCCACCTCGACGAGCAGCTCACCCGCGCCAAGTTCCAGGACCTCACCTCCGATCTGCTGCAGCGCACCCGCTCACCGTTCGAGCAGGCCATCAAGGACGCCGGGCTCACCAAGGACCAGATCGACCACGTGATCCTCGTGGGCGGCTCCACCCGCATGCCCGCCGTGCAGGATCTCGTGCACGAGCTCACCGGCAAGGAGCCCAACAAGAGCGTCAACCCCGACGAGGTCGTCGCCATCGGCGCGGCCGTCCAGGCCGGCGTGCTCAAGGGCGAGGTCAAGGACGTCCTGCTCCTCGACGTCACCCCGCTGTCCCTCGGCATCGAGACCAAGGGCGGGGTGATGACCAAGCTCATCGAGCGCAACACCACCATCCCCACCCGTCGCACCGAGGTGTTCTCCACCGCCGAGGACATGCAGCCGTCGGTGGAGATCCACGTGCTCCAGGGCGAGCGTGAGATGGCGCAGTTCAACAAGACGCTCGGGAAGTTCCAGCTGGTCGACCTGCCCCCCGCGCCCCGCGGCGTGCCCCAGATCGAGGTCACCTTCGACATCGACGCCAACGGCATCGTGCACGTGTCCGCCAAGGACCGCGCCACGAACAAGGAGCAGTCGATGACCATCACCGGCCAGTCGAGCCTCGACAAGGACTCGATCGACCAGATGGTGCGCGACGCCGAGGCCCACGCGGAGGAAGACCGCAAGCGCCGCGAAGAGGCAGAGGTGCGCAACAACGCCGACACCCTCCTGTACCAGACCGAGAAGCTCCTGAAGGAGCAGGGCGACAAGCTCGAGGGCGACGAGAAGTCGCAGGTCGAAGACCAGCTCGGCGTGCTCAAGGCGGCGATCTCCGGCACCGACGTGGAGGCGATCAAGAGCGCGACCGAGACGCTCATGACCTCCTCGCAGGGCTTCACCCAGAAGCTCTACGAAGCAGCTGCGGCCGCCGACCGCGACGCGGCCGGTGGGGCTGCGGGCGATGCCCCCTCCGACGATGACGTCGTGGACGCCGAGATCGTCGACGACGGCGAAGGCGACACCGGCGAGCAGCAGGCGTAGCCGATGACCGACGCACCCCGCGACCCGCTCGACGGCGCCCCCGACGACCAGCCGGTGGAGGGCGAGCTCATCGACGGCACGGGTCCCCCTGCGGACCCCGCCGGCGGTGACGTCTCCTTCGAGACGCTCCTCGCCGACCTCGAGCGCGTCGCCACCGAGCGCGACCAGTTCCTCGACGCGTACCGCCGGGCCCAAGCCGACTTCGAGAACTTCCGCAAGCAGTCGACCAAGCGCCATGAGGACAACGTGACCCGCGCCGTCGGCGGCCTGGTCGAGAGCCTGCTCCCGGTCCTCGACGCGTGCGACGCCGCGCTGCAGCACGGCGCGTCCGAGGTCGAGCCGATCGTCGGAGCGCTCCTCGGCGCCCTCGAGAAGGAGGGCCTCGTGCGCATCGACCCGGTGGGCGAGCCCTTCGACCCGACCGTGGCGGAGGCGGTCGTGCACCAGCCAGGCGGCGGCGGTGAGCACGTCGTCGCCGAGGTCATGCGAGCCGGCTACTCGTGGCAGGGCCGCGTCCTGCGTCCCGCCATGGTGAAGGTCACCGACTAGTCGTGGCACCGCAGCGCGAGTGGTTCGAGAAGGACTACTACCGGATCCTCGGCGTGCCGGAGTCGGCCTCCGCCAAGGAGATCAAGAGCGCGTACCGGAAGCTGTCCCGCGAGTACCACCCCGATGCGAACCCGGGTGACACCGCCTCCGAGGAGCGGTTCAAGGAGATCTCCGCGGCGTACGACGTCGTCGGCGATGCCGAGCGCCGCAAGGAGTACGACGAGGTGCGGCGCCTCGGCCCTGTCGGCGCCGGGTTCCCCGGTGGCGGCTTCGGAGGCTCTGGCGGTCCCGCCGGCGGCTTCCGCGTCGACGACCAAGGCGACCTCGGCGACATCCTCGGCGGCCTCTTCGGGCGCGGCCGTCGCGGTGGCGGCAACCGCGGCACCGGAGGTCCCCACCGGGGCCAAGACCTCGAAGCCGAGCTCCACCTCGCCTTCATCGACGCGGTGCAGGGCATCACCACCGCCGTGCACCTCACAAGCGACGCCACGTGCCACACCTGCTCGGGATCGGGCGCCAAGCCCGGCACGAGCCCCCGGCAGTGCGCGAGCTGCGGTGGCCGAGGGGTCGTGTCCGACAACCAGGGCCTCTTCTCGTTCTCGTCGCCGTGCCCGGCGTGCGGTGGCCGTGGCTCCGTCGTCGACGATCCCTGCCCGGGCTGCCGCGGGACCGGCGTCGAGCGCCGACCCCGCGAGGTGAAGCTGCGGGTCCCGCCGGGCGTCGGCGAGGGCCAGCGGATCAGGCTGAAGGGCCGAGGCAACCCCGGGCGCAACGGGGGCCCTCCCGGCGATCTGTACGTCACCGTGCGGGTCGGCGAGCACCCGCTCTTCAAGCGCAAGGGCCGCGATCTCGTCCTCAACGTCCCGGTCACCTTCCCCGAGGCCGTGCTGGGGGCGGACATCACCGTGCCCACCCTCTCGTCCGGCCCCGTCACCCTGCGCATCCCACCGGGCACCCGGTCGGGCCGCACCTTCCGGGTGAAGGGCAAGGGCGTGCCGTCCGGCAAGGGCACCGGAGATCAGCTCGTCACCGTCGAGGTGGCGGTACCGTCCAAGCTGTCTGCCGCCGAGCGCGAGGCGGTCGAGGCCCTCCAAGCGGCGGGCGACGGCTCCTCACCCCGCGCCCACCTCGGAGTGTGACCACCATGGCTGATGCGTCCCGAAGTCCGATCGATCGAACCACTCGAGCCGTCTACGTCATCTCCGTCGCCGCCGAGCTGGCCGGCTTGCACCCGCAGACCCTGCGGATCTACGAGCGCAAGGGCCTGGTCGATCCGGCTCGCACCGGTGGCGGGAGCCGGCGCTACAGCGATGCCGACATCGAGCAGCTCCGGCGGATCCAAGACCTCACCAACGAGGGCCTGAACCTGGCCGGCGTGCAGAAGGTGCTGGAGCTCGAAGCCGAGCTCGCCGACCTGCGCCGCCAGCTGGGCGAGGCGCGGCGCGCTGCCGACGCGGCGGTCGCCCGAACCCACCGTGAGTACCGGCGAGACCTCGTCCCGCTCAAGCAGTCGATCACCCTGTTCCGGGATCGCTGACCAGCCGCGACAGCGGCGCTTTGGTCCGTTCGACCCTTGTAGGCCTTCACGGGCGATGTGTACGATGTCGCCGCCGTCCGACCTCTGAGCGGGCGGCGGGGGAGGCGTCGATCGTCCCAGCGAAATGGTCGCTGCGCTGGGACAGGAGCCAGGCGAACCCGGCCCTCTTGGACAGCTGAGGCAGTGCGAGCGCACCGCCGGCACCAAGGGACGGCGGCGCACCCGGTGGGCCACCCGCCTTGGTGCACCGACCGAAGGAGCACCGGGTGGACACCAGACACAGGGCGGGGCGACCGCTAGCTCGATCACGATCGTTGCGCGCCGGAGCGGCCGCGGCCCTCATGGCGCTCGGGACCTCGTTCCTGGCGATGGTGGGCTTCGCTCCCAGCGCCTCGGCCCACCACGCCAACATCAAGGGGTCAACCGACTGCGGTGGCCTCGTGAGCTGGACAGCTTCCTCGTGGAGCAACGCGGACGGCGCGGGCGACAACGCCGACGTCCGGGTCGACTACCAGCTCGACGGTGCCGGCGCGTTCCAGCCGGTCCCCTCGGGCTCGCCCGGCTCCTTCGACACACCCGGCTCGTCGTCGTTCTCCGGCACGTTCACGGCGCCCGGCTCTCCCGACAGCGTCACGTTGCGGGTCACCGCGGTGGCCGACTGGGGCAACGGCGCGGCCGGAGGCCAGACGCAGTCCCAGACCTACGACTTCCCCACCGGCTGCAACCCGCCGCCCCCGCCCCCGCCGCCTCCCCCGCCTCCCGGCCCCACGCCTGACCCGAGCGCCAGGGCGGCTGTGGTGTGCGCCTACGACGCCATCCGGATCAGCTTCACCGGCGAGGATGCGGCCACCACGGCCGACATCTCCCGCAACGGCGTGCTCGTGCGCGACGACGTGGCGGTGCCCGTCGGCCCCTCCGTCGTCGACATCCCGCTCCAGGCCGGCGACGAGGACTCCATCGTCACCATCGCGGTCGACTTCGCGCAGGGCAACGACCCCGCACCCTTCGTGCTCGCCGTCGACTGCCAGCACCCCGACCCCGCAGCCAAGGCCACCCTCGTGTGCGGAACCGGGATCGACGTCGTCCTCACCAACGCCGGAGCCCAGGCCACCACCGCCGACATCCGCAAGGACGGCGCCCTCGTCGCTGACGACCTCCTCGTGCCGGCAGGCTCGACCACGTTCACGGTGGCGCTGGTACCCGCCGACGAGGACGACGACGTCACGATCATCGTCGATTTCGCCACCGGCACCGACCTTCGGAGCACCATCGCCGTCGACTGCGTTCCGGTCGTCCCGCCGCCGCCGCCGCCGCCCCCTCCTCCTCCGCCCCCGCCCCCTCCTGTTGACGAGTGCCCGGACCTTCCCGGCACGCAGACGGATCCGGCGGACTGCCCTCCGCCGGTGGACGAGTGCGCCGACGTTCCGGGGACGCAGACGGATCCGGCGGACTGCCCTCCGCCGGTGGACGAGTGCGCCGACCTTCCCGGGACGCAGACCGACCCGGCGGACTGCCCGCCGCCGGTGGACGAGTGCCCTGAGATGCCTGGCCTGCAGACGGATCCGGCCGAGTGCGACACGATCGTGGCCGGCGTGGTCATCACCCCCACGCCCACCCCCGTCGCGGCACCCACTGTCGTGGCTGGCACACAGGTGAGCTCGCAGCCCCTGCCCGTGACCGGAGCCGACACCCGTGGGATGGCCGCAGCAGGCATCCTCCTCATCCTGGGCGGAGCGGCCCTCGCCCTGTCCGGGCTGCGAGAGGGAGCCATCCTCAAGAGTTGATACGGACGCTGTCAACTTTCCTCAGCGTCCGGTAGAGTTGTCGCATGGCGCTCGAACCGAACCGCTGGACGCACAAGACGCAAGAGGCCCTCACCCGCGCGGTCGAGTCGGCCAAGGCCGAGTCCAACCCAGAGGTGACCCCCGATCACCTCCTCCTGGCCCTGCTGGGTCAGGAGGAGGGGATCGTCCTGCCGATCCTGCAGCGGGTGGGGGTGGCGCCGCTGTCGCTGCGCAACGCCACCACCGATGCGCTCGAGAAGCTGCCCAAGGCCTACGGCAGCGAGGCCCGCCTGTCGCGCGAGCTGAACACCGTCATCGAAGGTGCCGACGCGGCCCGGGCCGACCTTCACGACGAGTACCTCTCCACGGAGCACCTCCTGCTGGCGCTGGCCGATCGCGTCGGGGTCGAGAAGGAGGCCCTGCTCGCCGCCATGGCCGAGGTGCGGGGCAGCCACCGGGTCACCTCGCAGGACCCGGAAGAGCAGTACCAGGCGCTCGAGAAGTACGGGCGCGACCTCACCGAGGCGGCCCGCCAGGGTCGGATCGACCCTGTGATCGGGCGCGACGAGGAGATCCGCCGCGTCATCCAGGTGCTGTCGCGCCGCTCGAAGAACAACCCCGTGCTGATCGGTGAGCCCGGCGTCGGCAAGACGGCGATCGTCGAGGGCCTGGCCCGTCGCATCGTCGAGGGCGACGTGCCGGAGAGCCTGAAGCACAAGCGGCTCATCAGCCTCGACCTCGGGTCGATGGTGGCGGGCGCCAAGTACCGAGGCGAGTTCGAGGAGCGGCTGAAGGCCGTCCTCAAGGAGATCACCGACGCCGAGGGCGAGGTCATCACCTTCATCGACGAGCTCCACACCGTCGTGGGCGCCGGCGCGGCCGAGGGCTCTATGGACGCCGGGAACATGCTGAAGCCCCTCCTCGCCCGGGGCGTGCTGCGCATGGTGGGTGCCACCACCCTCGATGAGTACCGCAAGCACATCGAGAAGGACGCCGCCCTGGAGCGCCGCTTCCAGCAGGTGTACGTCGACCAGCCCTCGGTGGAGGACACCATCGCGATCCTGAGGGGCCTGAAGGAGCGCTACGAGGTCCACCACGGCGTGCGGATCCAGGACGCGGCGCTCGTCTCGGCCGCCGTGCTCTCCGACCGCTACCTCACCGGACGCTTCCTGCCCGACAAGGCGATCGACCTCGTCGACGAGGCGGCCTCGAAGCTGCGGATCGAGATCGACTCCGTCCCCACCGAGATCGACGTCGTGGAGCGCCGCGTCCGCCAGCTCGAGATCGAGCGGGTGGCGCTGGCCAAGGAGACCGACGAGGCGTCCCGCGAGCGCCTCGAGGCCCTCGATGCCGAGCTGGCCGACCTCACCGAGCAGCGCGACGGCATGCTCGCCAGCTGGAGCAACGAGAAGCGCGCCATCGGCCGCATCTCGATCCTGAAGGAGGAGCTCGAGGGCCTGCGCAGCGACCTCGAGCGCGAGTCCGACCTCGAGAAGGCCGCCGAGATCCGCTACGGGCGCATCCCCGAGCTCGAGCGCCAGGTCCAGTCGGCCACCGAGGCGCTCGACGGCCTCCAGGGCGGCGCTCGGATGCTGAAGGAGGAGGTCGACGCCGAGGACGTGGCCGAGATCGTCGCCAAGTGGACAGGTGTGCCGGTCTCGCGCCTGATGGAGGGCGAGATGGCGAAGCTCGTGCGCATGGAGGACGTCCTCCACGAGCGGGTGATCGGCCAGGAAGAGGCCGTCGCTGCGGTCGCCAACGCCATCAGGCGCAGCCGGGCCGGCCTCTCGGACCCGAACCGACCGATCGGCTCCTTCCTGTTCCTCGGCCCCACCGGCGTGGGCAAGACGGAGCTGGCCCGCAGCCTGGCCGACTTCCTCTTCGACGACGAGCGGGCCATGGTCCGCATCGACATGAGCGAGTACATGGAGAAGCACGCCGTGTCGCGCCTCGTCGGGGCGCCCCCCGGCTACGTCGGCTACGACGAGGGCGGCCAGCTCACCGAGGCGGTCCGGCGCCGCCCCTACTCGGTGGTCCTGCTCGACGAGATCGAGAAGGCCCATCCCGACGTGTTCAACATCCTCCTGCAGGTGCTCGACGACGGCCGCCTGACCGATGGCCAGGGCCGCACCGTCGACTTCACCAACGCGGTGCTGATCATGACGTCGAACCTGCCGGGCGAGCCGATCGACCACTTCCGGCCGGAGTTCGTCAACCGGATCGACGAGATCGTGCGCTTCCGCTCGCTCGGCCGCGACGACCTCACGCCGATCATCGACATCCAGCTCGGCCACCTCGCGGAGCGGCTGGCCCAGCGTCGCATCCACCTCGATGTCACCGACGCCGCGAAGGGCGCTCTGGCCGACCTCGGCTACGACGAAGCCTTCGGCGCCCGCCCCCTGAAGCGGGTCATCCAGCGCCAGGTCGCCGACCGCTTGGCCACCCTTGTGCTCGACGGACAGCTGAGCGACGGGGGCTCAGCCCTGGTCGATGTCCGCAATGGGGAGATTGCGGTGGAACCCGGCGCGCTGGGCGCAACAAACGACCACGGAGAGTGAGAATGCTCTTGTGTTGGTCACTCGGCGTGTGTAGTCTGCGCAACAGATAGGGGAGGCATCGATCCGTCAGTTGGTTTGGTCGCAGCGCTGACGGGGAGCCAGAGCGAACCCGGCCCCTCAAACCACAGAGAAGCGCCGGGTCCAGCCAATCGAGCAACGCTCGTCTTGCCGTCCCCGGTGCGCTAACAGGGAGCGCATTCGTGACCACCAAGCGGGCCTACTTCCAGTCCCGGACCCGAGCCGTCGGCGGGTTCGGCGCCATGCTGATCGGGCTCTCAGCCCTCGCGATCGGCTTCACCGGCTCCGCCGGCGCCACCTACGAGACCAACCCCACGAGCAACGTCGTCGGGGCCGAGTGCTCGGTCGTCGCCGCCGGCGTCTCCACGACGGCCTTCAACACGTCGGGCGACGGCAAGAAGTCCGACGGCAAGCTCCAGGTGGCCGTCAGCGGCGCACCCAACGCCGTCGTCATCGAGGTGCTCGACCCGGCCGGCGCGCAGATCCACGGCGTCGCCGTGCAGCACGTCGATCCGGCCATCCAGAGCCAGGGCTACTACTTCGGTGTCCCGGTCACGAAGGGCGCGAAGACCACGGCCCTCACCGCCGACGGCGGCGGCCAGGTCGCCAGCTACACCATCTGCTACAGCATCAAGAGCGGCGGCGGCGCCTACGGAGGCGGCGGTGGCTCCACCACCACCACCACCGACCCGTCGACCACCACGACGACCCCGTCGACCACCACGACGACCCCGTCGACCACCACCACCGTGCCCTCGACGACCACCACGGTCCCGTCGACCACCACGACGGTGCCCTCGACCACCACCACGACCCCGTCGACCACCACCACCGTGCCGACCACCACCACCTGGTTCAACACGACCACCACGGTCCCGTCGACCACCACGACGAGCGTCAGCTCGACGACCATCACCGTGCCGTCGACCACAACCACCGAGCAGGTGCTGGGCACCACGGTGACCTCGACGCCTGAGACCACCGTGACCACCGCCCCCACCAAGGTGGCCGGCACCCAGGTCACCCGCACCCTGCCCCGCACGGGCGCCGACGCCCTGCCGCTCACCGAAGCCGGCATCGTCCTCGTGCTCATCGGCCTGGCCCTGATGGCCTCCGGCCGCATGCAGGAGCAGGCGCAGGGCTGAACCAGCGCACGGCGCTGATCCAGCCACCCAGGCAGTGATCAGCGCACGAAGGTTTCTGTGGAGGGAGTGACGAAGGCCGGGGGCAACCCCGGCCTTCGCCGCGCATTCGGGGGGCCAAGAGGGCGGCAGGTAGCATCGTCCGCTGTCCTGGCAACGGCTGAGGAGACGGGCAAGTGCCTGCAACGATCATCGTCGGCACCCAGTGGGGTGACGAGGGCAAGGGCCGCTTCACCGACCTCTTCGCCAAGGAGATGCACCTCGTGGTGCGCTACCAGGGCGGCCACAACGCCGGTCACACCCTCGTCGTCGACGGGGAGACGTTCGCCCTACAGCTGATCCCCAGTGGTGTGCTCTACGGCCACATCACGCCCGTGATCGGCAACGGCGTGGTGGTCGATCCGAAGGTGCTGCTCGAGGAGGTGGCGATGCTCGAGAGCCGGGGCATCGACTGCTCGCGGCTGAAGGTGTCGGGCAACGCGCACCTGATCCTGCCCTACCACCAGCTGATCGACCGGGTGACCGAGCGGCACCTCGGCAAGAACGCCCTCGGCACCACCCGGCGTGGCATCGGCCCGGCCTACGCCGACAAGGCTGCCCGCGTGGGCCTGCGGGTCCAGGACCTCTACGACCCGAAGATCTTCCGGGAGAAGCTCGCGCTGGTGCTGAAGGACAAGGCCCCGCACCTGGCCAAGGTCTACAACCAGCTCTCCCCGTCGGTCGACGAGATCGCCTCCGTGTACCTCGACGACCTCGCACCGCGCATGCAGCCCTACGTGGCGGACACGGTGAACCTCGTGCACGAGGCCCTCGAGGCCGGCCAGCACGTCCTCTTCGAGGGGGCCCAGGCCACGTTCCTCGACCTCGACCACGGCACCTATCCCTTCGTCACCTCCTCGAACCCCGTGTCGGGCGGTGCGTGCACCGGTGCCGGAGTCGGCCCACTGCACATCAACCGCGTCGTCGGTGTGGCCAAGGCCTACGTCACCCGCGTCGGCGCCGGCCCCTTCCCAACGGAGCTGTTCGACGAGGTCGGCGACACGCTCGTCGAGCGGGGCCACGAGTACGGGACCAACACCGGCCGCAAGCGCCGGCCCGGCTGGTTCGACGCCGTGATGCTGCGCCACGCGGTGCGCCTCAACTCCCTCTCGGAGGTGGCGATCACCAAGCTCGACATCCTCGACGCCTTCGACGAGGTGAAGGTGTGCGTGGCCTACGAGATCGACGGCCGGCGGGTCGAGGCGCTCCCCGACAACCAGTCGCTGCTCCACCGGGCCGAGCCCGTCTACGAGACCTTCCCCGGGTGGGGGAGCGACCTCAGCGAGGCCACCGAGCCCGGCGACCTGCCCCAGCGGGCCAAGGACTACATCTCCTTCCTCGAAGCCCAGGTGGGCGTGCCGATCCGTCTCCTCGGTGTCGGCCCCGGCCGCGACCAGTACGTCCAGCTGCCGACGTGAAGGTCGTCGTCGTCGGGTCGGGGGGGCGAGAGGCCGTCCTCGCGGCGGTGCTGGCCCGCACGGCTGAGGTCGTCGTCACGCCGGGGAACCCAGGGGTGCCGGGCTCGGTGGCGACGCCGCCCGCGGAGCTCGATGCCGACCTGTTCGTGATCGGGCCGGAGGTGCCGCTGGTCGACGGGTTGGCCGACCGGCTGCGGGCCGCCGGCAAGCTCGTGCTCGGGCCCGGCGCGGACGGCGCGCAGCTCGAGGGCTCCAAGACGTGGATGAAGGAGGTCGTGTCGGCCGCCGGCGTGCCCACCGCCCGCTACGGCGCCTTCGACGAGCTCGAGCCGGCCTTGGCCTTCCTCCGCGGGCTGCCGGGCCCTTATGTGGTGAAGACCGACGGGCTGGCCGCCGGCAAGGGCGTCCTCGTAACGGTCGACCTGGCCGAGGCCGAGGCCGACGTGCGAGCGAAGCTCTCGGGGAAGGCCTTCGGCGCGGCCGGCACCTCCGTGGTGATCGAGGAGGGGATGGTCGGACCCGAGGTGTCGGTGTTCGCCGTCTGCGACGGCAAGGACGCCGTGGTGCTGCCGGCCGCGCAGGACTTCAAGCGGGTCGGCGACGGCGACGCGGGCCCGAACACCGGGGGCATGGGTGCCTACAGCCCCCTGCCGTGGCTGCCGCAGGGCTTCGAGGAGGACATCCGGCAGCGGTTCGTGCTCCCAACCCTCGCCGAGCTGGCGCGCCGTGGCATCGACTACCGGGGCGTGCTCTACGCCGGGCTGATGCTCACCGACGAGGGCCCGAAGCTGGTGGAGTACAACATCCGCTTCGGCGACCCCGACAGCCAGCCGGTGCTCCTGCGCCTCACGTCGGACCTCGCCCAGCTCCTCGCCGAGGCCGCGGCCGGTGACCTGCAGAGCACGCCCAGCGTCAGCGACGACGCCGTCGTGCTCGTGGTCGCTGCCGCCGAGGGCTACCCGGTGTCGCCGCGCACCGGCGATCGCATCGGCGGGTTCGACGAGGCCCGGTCGGTCCCCGGCGCCGCCGTCT
>DATCYI010000323.1:0-2799 GCA_036570385.1 Acidimicrobiales bacterium
GGTCCGAGGAGGATGCGCGCCATCCCGACGTCGAGGAAGCCGATGAGGTGGGTGGCCCACGGGGCCACCACGAGGAGCCCGAGCAGGCCCACCGGCACCCCGAGCAGGGCCTCGGCGCCGGCGCTCACGTCGAAGAGTCCGAAGTGGGCCTCGTCGCCTGGCAAGGCGCCTGCATAGAGGGGCAGCAGCAGCACGGCCATCGAGCCGGCCCAGAGATGCAAGGCCACGACCGTGAACAGCATGCCGGTCGGCAGCCGCAGGAGCGCGTAGGCGATCTCCTTCCAGCGCGCTCCCGAGGTGACCATGGCCTTGAAGCGCTGCCACCAGGACCCGCCGGCGCTAGGAGCGATGGGATCGGCGAGCTGCACCCGGTGCAGCGCGGCCACCCGGCCCCGCTCGATCTTGCCGATCAGCCGGGCCGTCATGAACAGGACGACGATGACCGGAAGGGCCAGAGGCAGTGTTATGAGCAGCGCCCCGGAGAGCGCGAGCAGGATCACGATCGGCACGAAGGTGGCGAGGCCGACGGGCAGGTCGAGCACGGCGTGCACCAGCGAACGCCACGTGGCGGCGGTGCGCAGCGGTTGGAGGAGGCGCTCGATCACGAGGGTCACCGTACGGACGAGAGGCCGACAGGGCCATGGTGCCCGCCTGGATCTTCGGGGTGGGGTTAGCCCCCAGAGGTCGCGTCGAATGGTGTCTGACACCATTCGACGCGGGTCAGTCGACGAGGGCCTGGAGCACCGCTCCGCGCAGCTGGCGACGGATCGGGTACGTGGAGCTGGGCAGCAGCTGGGTCATGAACACAGCGCAGATCTCCTCCACCGGGTCGACCCAGAAGCATGTGCTCGCCGCGCCACCCCACGCGATCTCGCCCTCGCTGGCCAGGTTCTGGAGAGCCGGCGCGTCCTCGATGGTGGAGAACCCGAGCCCGAACCCGGTGCCCTCCATCGCGGACTCGGCGAACGTCGATTGCCCGAGCTCGTTGAGCAGCTTGCCGCCGGGCAGGTGGTTGCGACCCATGTAGGCCACGGTCCGTGGGCCGAGCAGGCGGACGCCGTCGAGCTCGCCGCCGTTGAGGAGCATGTGGCAGAAGCGCAGGTAGTCGTCGGTGGTCGACATCAGCCCGCCGCCTCCGGAGAGGAACGTCGGGGGCCGGGTCATCGACCGAGGCTTGGCCATCGGCGTGAGCTTGCGGTCGGCGCCGCGGGTGTAGAGCGTGCTGCAGCGCCCGACCTCGCTCTCCGGCGCGCAGAACGCTGTCTCCTTCATGCCGAGCGGGTCGAGCACCCGCTCGCGCAGGAACGCGTCGAGCGGGACGCCGCTCATGACCTCGACCAGACGCCCGCAGACGTCTGTCGACATCGAGTAGTTCCAGCGGGTGCCGGGATCGAACAGCAGCGGCAGCTCGGCGAGCCGCGCCATGCCCTCGGCGAGGTCGAAGCTCGGCTCGCTGAAGTCGCCCAGGCCGCGCGCTCGGTACATCTCGTCGAGCGGGTGCTGGTGGTGGAAGCCGTAGGTGAAGCCCGCCAGGTGGGTGAGCACGTCGTGGACCGTCACCGGACGCGGAGCCGGACGGCTCTGGGGCTCTTCGGCGGTACCGCCGTCCCACACGCGGAGATCGGCCATCTCGGGGATGAAGCGACCGATCGGGTTCTCGAGGAGGAACGCTCCCTCCTCGTAGAGCATCATCAGCGCCACGCTCGTGATCGGCTTGGTCATCGAGTAGATCCGGTAGAGCGTGTCCTCGGCCACGGGGGTCTCCGACTCGATGTCCGTGAAGCCGTAGAGGTCGCGGTGCACCACCTCGCCCCGACGGCTGAGGACCCACTGGACACCCGCGAGCTTGCCGGTGTCGACGTAGGCCCGCATCACCGCGTCGGCCCGGCCGAGCCGTTCGCCGTCGAACCCCAGATCCTCAGGTGAGCTCGTCATGGGCGCATCGTGGCATGGCCGAGCGGCGCCGCGCCCGCTCGGTGGCGTGGCAGCCTGGCCTGGTGCACGTGCGCTCCGATCGTCGCTACGGGTTCGACCACCCCGCACCGGTCGTCTGGGAAGCAGCCACGAACATCGACTGCTACACGAGCTGGTGGCCCTGGCTGCGCGGCTTCGAGGCCACCGCGTTCGCCACTGGCGCGGTCTGGCACGCGGTTGCGAAGCCGCCGCTCCCGTACCGCGTGCGGCTCGTGATCACGCTCCAGGACGTGGTGCCGTGCCGCTTCGTCCGCGCGGCCGTCGCTGGCGACGTGCGGGGCTGGGCCGAGATCACGATCGCCGACACCGACGCCGGATGCGAGGCCCGGCTCGTCTCCGAGCTGGCGCCGGCCAGCGCGCTGCTCCGCACCTTGGCGGTGGTGGCCCGACCCGCCGTGCGCTTCGGCCACGACTGGGTGCTCGACTGCGGCGCCGAGCAGCTCCGGACCCACGCGCTGGCTGCACCGGCCCCGATCTCCGAAGCCGGCTCACAGCAGGCGACGTAATCTGCGGCCATGTGCCGGAACATCACGACGCTCCGTGGGCTCGAACCCGAGGCCACCGACGAGGAGATCACGGCGGCGGCCCGCCAGTACGTCAGGAAGGTGAGCGGCGTGCAGAAGCCCTCGGCGCGCACCGAGGACGCGGTCGAGCGAGCGGTGGCCATCATCGCCGCGGCCACCACCGAGCTGCTCTCCGAGCTGCCACCCCGTCAGCAGCCCCCGCCCACGCTGCCGCCGCTGCGCCGCATCGCCGCAAGTGGTGCGTCGCTGAAGTGAGTCGCCGGGGCTGAACGCCCGCCCGACCCGGACCGGTCAGGCGCCG
>DATCYI010000324.1:0-2923 GCA_036570385.1 Acidimicrobiales bacterium
CCCTTGGCGACGACGACGAGTCCGACGCCCCCGACGTGGTGCACGGCGCCGACCCGAGCGACGACGACGGCGACGAGTCCGCCGCCGCCCGCACGAAGCGACGGCTCCTGGCCTTCGCCAAGGAAGCCGACGCCCTCGCCGGCAACGCTGACGAGAAGCTCGTCCGCGCCACCAAGCTGATCCAGGGGCTGCTTGACGACGGCTTCAACCCGATCGTGTTCTGCCGCTTCATCCCGACGGCTGAGTACCTCGCCGAGCACCTCCGCACCCGGCTCAAGAGGGGCGTCGAGGTCGTCGCCGTTACCGGCACCATCACTGCCCCCGAGCGGGAAGCCCGCATCGCCGCCCTGGCCGAACACCCGAAGCGCGTGCTCGTCGCCACCGACTGCCTCTCCGAGGGCATCAACCTGCAGCACGCCTTCGACGCCGTCCTCCACTACGACCTGCCCTGGAACCCCACTCGGCTCGAGCAGCGGGAAGGACGCGTCGACCGGTTCGGCCAGGAGGCCCCGGAAGTCCGGGTGGTCACCTACCACGGCGACGACAACCAGATCGACGAGATCGTCCTCGACGTGCTCCTCCGCAAGCACCGCATCATCCGCAACACCCTGGGCGTGTCGATCCCCGTCCCCGGCTCCGCCTCCACCGTGATCGAAGCGCTCACCGAAGGTGTGCTCCTCGCCGAAGGCACCGGCGGCATCGCCGACCGCCTGCCCGGCATGGAGGACTTCTTCAAGCCCAGCGCCGAGCAGCTCGCCATCGAGTGGGACGCCGCTGCCGACAAAGAGAAGGCCTCCCGCAGCCTCTTCGCCCAGGCCGGCATCCAGGTGGCCGAGGTGGCCCGCGAGGTGGCCGAGGTGCAGGCCGCCGTCGGCGCCGGCGCCGAGGTGGAGGACTTCGTGCGCACCACCGTCGCCGCGCACGGTGGGCGGGCCTCCGTGGGCACCCCAACCGAGATCGACCTGGCCGAAACCCCGCTCGGGCTGAAGGAGGCGGTCGGCCCGCCCGAGCAGTTCCGGGCCTCGTTCGACGCCGGCGCCGAAGGCGAGCGCTACCTCGCGCGTACCGACCCCTTCGTCGCCGGCCTGGCCAGCTTCGTCCTCGACCGTGCCCTCGACGGCGCCTCCGATGCCGTTGCCCGCCGCTGCGGCCTCGTGCGCACCGCCGCCGTCAGCACCCGCACCACCCTCGTGCTCGTCCGCTACCGCTTCCACCTCGTCACCACCAAGGGCGGCGTCGAGACCCCGCTGCTGGCCGAAGACAGTGGCCTCATCGCATGGACGGGCCCACCCGAGCAACCGGCCTGGCTCAGCCACGACGACGTGCTGGCTCTCCTCGCCGCCGAGCCCGCCGCCAACCCTGGCGGTGCCATCGACTTCCTCACCGAGGCCGTGGCGGCGCTCGACCAGATCGCGCCTCACCTCGAAGACGAGGCTCGCCGTCGGGCCGAACGGCTCCATGACGCCCACACTCGTGTTCGTGAGGCGGCCAGGCAAAAGGGCGTGCAGGTGCGCGTCGAGCCCCAGCTGCCGGTCGACGTGCTCGGCGTGTACGTGTACCTCCCCGCCCCGGCCGGAGCGACCCGATGAGCCGCAAGCCCGATGGGATGGGAACGATCCGCACCGAGGGTGGGCTGCTATCGCGGGCGCTGCTGGAGCGGGTGGCGGCGGGGGACAAGACCCTGGCCGGGATGGCCCCCGAGGCGTACCACCTGGCCCCGAACGAGAAGCTGGGTGAGGCCATCACCCGGTCGTGGAACCGTCTCGTCGGCGCCTGGGAGGCCTTCTCCGAGATCGTCACCAACCTCCCGGCCGACGAGAAGACGGCCACCACGATCACCCGCCAACGCTGGAGCCTGCTGCTGTTCCAGGAGCTCGGCTACGGCCAGCTCCAAACGGCCAAGGCGGTGGAGATCGGCGACAAGTCCTATCCCGTCTCGCACGGCTGGGACCACGTGCCGATCCACCTCGTCGGCGTGAAGGTCGACCTCGACAAGCGCACCCCCGGCGTCGCCGGCGCGGCGACAATGTCGCCCCACAGCCTCGTGCAGGAGCTCCTCAACCGCACCGACGACCACCTGTGGGCCATGGTCACCAACGGCCTGCGACTGCGGCTCCTCCGCGACAACGTGGCCCTCACCCGCCAGGCCTACGTGGAGTTCGACCTCGAGGCAATGTTCACCGGCCAGGCCTACGCCGACTTCGCGCTCCTGTGGCTGGTCTGCCACCAGAGCCGCTTCGAGGCCGACATCCCTGCCAAGTGTCTCCTCGAGCAGTGGACGATCGAGGCCGACGAGCGCGGCACCCGGGCCCTCGACCAGCTGCGCGTCGGCGTCGAGGCCGCCATTACCGCACTGGGGGAAGGGTTCCTCGCCCAACCAGCCAACATTGCGCTCCGTCAGCGCCTCGAGGATGGAACGCTCGACAAGCAGGACTACTACCGCCAGCTCCTGCGCACCGTCTACCGGCTGCTGTTCCTCTTCGTCGCCGAAGGACGCGACCTGCTCATCGACCCAGCCGCGGACCCGACGGCCAAGCAGCGCTACCGCAGCTACTACTCCCTCACCCGCCTCCGTGCGCTGGCCGACGCCCGCCGGGGCACGGCCCACGGGGATCAATGGGCCGCCCTCCAGCTCGTCATGCGTGCCCTGGGCGAGAGCGGCGAGCCTGCCCTCGCCTTGCCCGGGCTCGGGAGCTTCCTCTGGAAGCCGCACGCCACCCCCGAGCTCGACAGCGCCCAGCTCGACAACCGCCACCTGCTCACCGCCATCCGGTCGCTCTCGACCACAACCGAGGGGCGGGTCACCCGGTCGGTCGACTACCGCAACCTCGGCGCCGAGGAGCTTGGCTCGATCTACGAGTCGCTCCTCGAGCTCCACCCGATCCTGGACGTTGCTGCGCGCACGTTCCGGCTCGAGACCGCC
>DATCYI010000325.1:0-11583 GCA_036570385.1 Acidimicrobiales bacterium
ACCGGCGCCGCCGCCTTCGTGATCGGCGTGGCGGTGGCCACCCTGGCGCTGCTCGGAGCGGTCAGCGCCACTTTGGGCGGTGCCCCCCGCGGGCGGGCGGTCCTGCGGGTGGCGATCGGCGGTGCGGCGGCCATGGCGGCGACCCTGCTCGTGGGCGAAGTCACCGGCTCAGTCGTCGGTTGATCCCCAACCCTGTGGACCGAGCCCGAGGAAATCCACCTCCAATTCACAGGAAGTACCCCTAGCGGTCCACAAGCTGGGGTCCGTAGCGTGCGGAGCCGTGCACGGGGCCACGGTGTGACCGACCGGAACGGTGGTAGTCGATTCACGTCTGTGGTGGGCTGGACGACGCCTTGGGAGAACGGAGCCGGTGGCGCGCCGAAGCGCGACTCCGCCGGCGGGGGGCTCTCTGACCTGGACGGCGCGCCGTGGCCCTTGCACGTCTGCTCGTTGTGAGAAACACCCGCGTGGGCGTTGACAGCAGCGTAGTTACAATGCTGTAGTTCTCCCTACATCTTGTGGCTCGGGGGCGTCGAGAGGCGGAGCAGCCACAAGACCTGGTGTCTGACCGAAAACCGGCACCGGGTTCCTGCACGAGGGCCGAGGCCACCGTCCACCCCCGAACCACGACTGAAGATCGAAACCCCCAGGAGGGTCTCCGCGCGATGGCACTAGCACCCGAGCAGGCCGGCATCGGCATCCGCCGGCACTTCACCACCGAAGGTGTCCACCCCTACGACGAGGTCGCGTGGGAGCGCCGCGATGCGCGCATCACGAACTTCCAGGACGGCACCGTCGCCTTCGAGCAGCTCGGGGTCGAGTTCCCGTCCAGCTGGTCGGTGAACGCCACCAACATCGTCGCCCAGAAGTACTTCCGGGGCACCCCCGGCACGGCCGAGCGGGAGTCCTCGCTGCGGCAGGTCATCGACCGGGTGGCCGACACCATCACCCAGTGGGGCGTCGAGGGCGGCTACTTCATCGACGACCGCGAGGCCGAGGTCTACAACGCCGAGCTGAAGCACCTGCTCGTCACGCAGAAGGCCGCCTTCAACAGCCCCGTGTGGTTCAACATCGGCGTGCCCGGCGTGCCGCAGCAGGCATCAGCGTGCTTCATCCTCTCCGTCGACGACCAGATGGACTCGATCCTCAACTGGTACGTCGAGGAGGGCACGATCTTCAAGGGCGGCTCGGGCTCGGGCATCAACCTCTCCCGCATCCGGTCCTCGGCGGAGCTGCTCAAGGGCGGCGGCACCGCTTCGGGCCCCGTCAGCTTCATGCGCGGCGCCGACGCCTCGGCCGGCACCATCAAGTCCGGCGGCAAGACCCGTCGGGCCGCCAAGATGGTCATCCTCAACGTCGACCACCCCGACGTCGAGGAGTTCGTGTGGGTCAAGGCCCGCGAGGAGAAGAAGATCCGGGTCCTCGAGCAGGCCGGCTTCGACATGAGCCTCGACGGCAAGGACATGGCGTCGGTCCAGTACCAGAACGCCAACAACTCGGTGCGGGTCACCGACGAGTTCATGCAGGCCGTGGTCGACGACGCCGACTGGGACCTCCGCGCCGTCACCACCGGCGACGTCGTGCGCACGGTCAAGGCCCGCGAGGTCATGCGCCAGATCTGCCAGGCCGCGTGGGAGTGCGCCGATCCCGGCATGCAGTTCGACACCACGATCAACCGCTGGCACACCGCCGCCAACACCGGTCGCATCAACGGCTCGAACCCCTGCAGCGAGTACATGCACCTCGACAACTCGGCGTGCAACCTCGCGAGCATCAACCTGCTGAAGTTCCTCGATCTCTCGGACGACACCGGCTCCGGCACCACCGACTCCTTCGACGTCGAGGGCTTCCGTCGGGCGGTCGAGATCATGTTCACCGGCCAGGAGATCCTGGTCGGCCGGGCCGACTACCCCACCGAGGCGATCGGCGACACGTCCCGCAAGTTCCGCCAGCTCGGCATCGGCTACGCCAACCTCGGCGCCATGCTGATGGCGCTCGGACTGCCCTACGACAGCGATGAGGGCCGGGCCTACGCCGCTGCGGTCACCTCGCTCATGACCGGCCACGCCTACGCCACCTCGGCCCGCACCGCCGGGCGCATGGGTCCCTTCGCCGGCTACGAGGAGAACCGCGAGCACATGCTGCGCGTCCTCGCCCAGCACCAGTCGGCGGCCGCCGACATCGACGAGGAGCTCGTCCCCGCCGCGCTGCTGGGCGCCGCCCAGGAGTGCTGGGACGAAGCCAACGATCTGGCCGAGCAGGTCGGCGTGCGCAACAGCCAGGCCTCGGTCCTCGCTCCCACGGGCACCATCGGCCTGATGATGGACTGCGACACCACCGGCATCGAGCCCGACCTCGGCCTGTGCAAGGTCAAGAAGCTGGTCGGCGGCGGCACCATGCAGATCGTGAACCAGACGGTGCCGCGGGCGCTGGCCCGCCTCGGCTACACGCCCGAGCAGTCGGCCGAGATCGTCGCCTACATCGACGAGAACAAGTCGATCCTCGGGGCGCCGCACCTCTCCGCCGACCACGTCGCGGTCTTCGCCTGCTCGATGGGCGACAACCCGATCCACCACACCGGTCACGTCCGGATGATGGCGGCGGTCCAGCCGTTCATCTCCGGCGCCATCTCCAAGACGGTGAACCTCCCCGAGGAGGCCACGGTCGAAGAGGTCGAGCAGCTCCACATCGACGCCTGGAAGATGGGCGTCAAGGCCATCGCCATCTACCGCGACAACTGCAAGGTCTCCCAGCCGCTCTCCACCGCCAAGCGGGCCGAGGCGGTCGAGCCCCTGGGCGACGCGCTGATCGCGTCGGGCGCCGCGCCGCAGATCGTCGAGAAGATCGTCGAGAAGGTCGTCGAGAAGGTGATCCAGGTGCCCACCCGGGAGAAGCTCCCGCGGCAGCGCACCTCGAAGACCTTCGACTTCCGGGTCGCCGACTGCAAGGGCTTCGTCACCGTTGGCGAGTTCGCCGACGGCCGCCCCGGCGAGATCTTCCTGCGGGTCTCCAAGCAGGGCTCCACCCTCGCGGGCATCATGGACGCGTTCGCCATCTCGGTGAGCTACGGCCTCCAGTACGGCGTGCCGCTGCGGGTCTACGTGGAGACCTTCACCAACACCCGCTTCGAGCCAGCGGGCATGACCGACGACCCCGACCTGCGGATCGCCAGCTCCATCCTCGACTACATCTTCCGCCGCCTGGCGGTCGACTACTTGTCGTACGAGGAGCGCGCCGAGCTCAACATCCTCACCACAGGTGAGCGCACCCAGCCCACCTTGCCCGGTGTCGAGGAGACGATCACCGAGACCCGCCAGGGCAGTGACATCCAGGCGGATCCGCCGAGCTTCGACGCCAGCAGCCCGCTGCTGTCGGATCCGGACGCTCCCGAGGAGCTCCCGCTCGACCTGCGCACCGACCCGTCCGAGCAGGTCCGGCCCCGCGCCGCCACCCCCGCGCCCACCCACTCCGACGCCCCGTACTGCATGCAGTGCGGCGTCCAGATGCAGCGAGCCGGCTCCTGCCACGCCTGCCCCAGCTGCGGCAGCACCAGCGGCTGCAGCTGACCTGGCCTAGCCCAACCCACGATTTCTGTGGGCGCCTGAGCACGCAACGCGTGCCTGAGCGCCCACAGAAATCGGGGTCAGGTCGGGTTCCGGACGCTGGGCTCAGCGGTCGAGCACGTCGGCACCGAGCGCCGGGAACACCCGTCCGACCTTGGCGAGGAGGTAGTCGCCGTAGGTGCCCTCGGCGGTGAGCACGTCGCTGCCGTCCCAGCGCGGCCGGGACGCGAGCGGCGTCGCGCCATCGGGCAGTGGGATGGGCAGCACCTCGGCCTCCCACGCCGGATCGAAGAAGAACGGGTACGAGAGGCGGTCCACCGAGCTGGTGTTGCGCACCCGGTGAGGGGTCGATCGGTAGCGCCCTGCCGTCATCCGCTCGAGCATGTCGCCGAGGTTGCACACGAAAGAGCCAGGCAGCGGCGGCGCATCGATCCACCCCGACGGCGCATGCACCTGCAGGCCGGGCGTCGGGTCCTGGCGCAGGATCGTGAGAAGGCCGTAGTCGGTGTGCTCGGCGACGCCCCAGTCGCTGCCGGCCTCGGCGACGGGCGGGTAGCGGAAGATGCGGAACAGCACGAGCGGGTCGGCGGTCAGGTGGTCGTCGAACCAGCTGTCCTCTAGGCCTAGGGCCAGCGCGATGCCTCGCAGCAGGGCGTGCCCGAGCTGGGTCAGCGCATCGACGTAGGCGAGCACGACCGGGCCGAGCTCGGGAAGCTCCGCTGGGAAGAGGTTGGTTCCGTGCAGCGGGGTTCCGGCCTGCACCCGCGGGTCCGACGCGGGCAGCTCGCCCCCGACGTAGAAGCCCTCCTTGCCGTCCGGCCGGCCCGAGGTGAGCTCGCCGCCCAGGGGGAACCAACCTCGCCAGGCCGGCCCACCGCGCTCCATCGAGATGGCTGCCTTCGCCTCCGCCGGCAGGGCGAAGAGGGCCCGCGCCTGGTCGTCGAGCTCGCGCTGCAGGTCTTGGCTGACGCCGTGGCCGACGATGTAGAAGAAGCCGTGCTCGCGGCAGGCCCGGTCGATCGCCTCGGCGACCGCAGAGGCGTCGGCCGAGCGATCGACCAGCGGCGCCACATCGATGACGGGCAGGCGATCCACGCGGCCACGCTATGGCCCGCGTCCTCGTGGCGTCGGCGGTCTATCCGGCGACCGGGTCGTCGGTCGCGGGCCGTGGCACCCGGGCGGCCAGCTTCTTCGGAGCCAGAAGGCAGTAGCTGTCGGTCAGCAGCTCGGTGACCTCGCCCCAGTCGGTGGCTGCGTCGAGGACGATGCCGACGACGTCGCGCCCCCACCCGGCGTGGAAGTAGGGGTGTCCGGCGTTGCAGAGGGCGTGCAGCTCCTCGCCGGTGGAGCGGAACGTCACGACCGTCACCGCCTGATCGGGTCTCCCTCCCGCCCGAGCGAGCGCGGGCGGCGCGTCCGGCTCGACGCAGATGACGTGCGCGAAGGTCCGCTGCCGGATGCGCCAGCGGACGCCGGTCCAGGACCGCTCCTCGTGGGCTTCCGGCAGAGCGAGGCAGATGGGTCGAAGGCGCTCGACGACCTCCGGCGCCACGTCCGAGTACTCGCTCACCACCCCATCCTCGCCGCGCTCGCTGACACCTGCTGTCAGCGACCGGGCGAGCCCTGCGGAATGTCCGTTGCATCAGCCACCGGGGCCGCGGCCATCCTGGGGCCCATGGAGCATCGAGTGGAGCTCGGCGACGGCGACGTGATCTGGGCCGAGGATCTCGGCCGAGCGGACGGCACTCCGCTGCTGCTGATCATGGGCGCCAACGCCTCGGGTATGACCTGGCCAGACGAGCTGGTGGAGCGCCTCGGCGAGCGCCATCGGGTGGTGCGCTACGACCACCGCGACACCGGTCGGTCCACGTGGGCCTTCGCTCAGCGCCCGTACGCCGTCCGGGATCTGGCCGAGGACGCGGTGGCGGTGCTCGACGCTCTCGGCATCGATCGGGCTCACGTGGTCGGGATGTCGATGGGCGGAGTCCTGGTGCAGCTGCTCCTCCTCGACCACCCGGAGCGGCTGCGCTCCGCCACCTTGTTCTGCACGACAGCGCTCGGCTCCGGCCTCGCCGCCGGCGACCGGGACGAGCCTGACGTCGAGCTGCCCGGACCTGACCCGCGGCTGCTCGAGCTGTGGGCAGAGATGGGTGAGCCTCGCGACGCCGAGGCCGAGCTGGCTTGGAGGGTCGAGCACTGGCGCATCCTGAGCGGCGATCAGCTCCCGTTCGACGCCGATGAGATGCGGTTGATGGAGCAGCGCGTGATGGAGCACGCCGGTCGCTCCGACAACCCGGCCGCCCACGCGCTCGCCGATCAGAGCGGCCTCGAGCGGGGTGCCGAGCTGGGGTCGGTCACGGTTCCGACCCTCGTCATCGAGGCGCCGGCCGACCCCATCAACCCGCCGCCGCACGCCGGCAACCTGGCCGCTTCGATCGGCGGGGCCCGCCTGGTGAGCATCGCCGGGATGGGCCATGCCATCGTCGGCTCGGTGATCGATCCCCTGGCGGCGGCGATCCTCGACCACGTCGACCGAGTGGACGCCGCGGGGAGCCGCAGCACCCAAGGTTGACCGACCGCGGCCGCCCGCCGTCGACGCGGTGAGCGGCGCCATCCCGGTACCGTCGCGGGCATGACGCTCGACGCTGATCTCAAGGCCTTCGCCACCACCAAGAACTTCGCGGCGCTGACCACCCTCGGGGCGGACGGCACGCCCTCGACCCACGTGATGTGGATCGATGCCGATGACGATCACCTGATCTTCAACACCGAGGTGCACCGCCAGAAGTTCAAGAACGTCGAGCGCGACCCGCGGGTGGCGGTCACGGTCATCGACGCCGAATCGCCCTACCGGTACATCGAGGCCCGTGGGCGCGTGGTCGACACCGTGCGCGGCCAGGCGGCGGTCGACCACATCCACGAGACTTCGCGCCGCTACACCGGTGGCGACTACCAGGCCGAGGTGCAGAGCGAGCGGGTGATCGTGAAGATCGCCGTCGATCGCGTCTACAACCGCGCCACCTGAGCCGAGCGGACCCTTTGGCTCGCAGGGTGCCCGAGCGGGTAGCCCTGGGCCATGAGCGACTCCCCCCGGCCCATCCCCGAGCTCGACGGCGGCCCGCACGACGTCGAGTACTTCTTCGATCCCGGCTGCCCGTTCGCGTGGCAGACGTCCGTTTGGATCCGCCGGGTCATGGCGCTGCGGGGGATCACCGTGGGCTGGCGGTTCATCTCGCTGCGCTTCGCCAACGAGGACGACCCGAACCAGCCGCCGGAGATGGTCGAGGCCCAGGAGCGCGGACTGCGCTACCACCGAATCTGCGCGGCGACCCGTGAGAAGCTGGGCAACGACGCCGTCGGATCGCTCTACAAGGCGTGGGGCGAGCGGTACTGGTACACCCCCGGTGACGGCGACCTGCTGAACCGCCTCGCCACCAGCGCCCAGCGGGTCGACCCCGCCGAGATCCTCCAGTCGCTGAATCTGCCCGACGCCTTGCTCGAGGCCGCGGACGACGACTCCTGGGACGGTGTGATCCGAGCCGAGACCGACGAGGCGTTCCGGCGCACGGGTCGCGACGTCGGCACGCCGATCATCACCTACGGTCCGCCCGACGGGAACTCCCTGTTCGGGCCGGTCATCAGCTCGGTGCCCGACGACGACAGGGCGCTCGAGTTCTACGACGCCCTGCGCACCCTGGCCGACGTCCCGGAGTTCTCAGAGCTCAAGCGCTCCGACCGCGCCCCGCTCGACCTGCCCCTCTTCGCCGACCTGGAGGCCTGACGGGCCGCGCGGGACCCGGCGCGTGTCACTCGGTGGCGCCGCCGGCGTAGCTGCCGAAGCTCCAGGCGTTGCCTTCGGGGTCTCGGATCGAGAAGCCCATGCCGCCGGGGTCGTAGTGCGGCTCCTCGGGGGGACGGATCACCTCGACGCCGGCGGCCTGGCACCGCTCCCACACGGCCAGCGGGTCCCGGGTGATCACGTAGAGGCTGCTGTTGCGCCCGGGCTCGGTCAGGAACGGGTTGCCTGGATCGGCAGGGGCCAGCTGGACGATGCCGCCCTCGGGCCAGCGGTACTCGCTGTGCGCGATCCGACCGCTCGGGTCGCGCACGAGGACCTGCTCCTCGAAGCCGAGCACCTCGGTGACGAAGCGGATGCCCGCCTCCGGATCGGCGTAGGCCATGACGCCCCAGATCCCGTCGTTGTAGGTCGTTCCCGCACGCGGGCCGTGCTGCACCCGGAAGCCCGATCCCTCGGCGCGAGTCGCGTAGTCGTCCACGCTGAGCTGCTCGAGGGTCTGGGAGAGCATCCAGCGGTGGCCGAAGGGGTCGACGATGGTGCCGTGACGAGCGCCGTGCGCCTGGTCGGCGGGCTCCTGCAGCGACGTGGCCCCGGCCGCCACCGCCCGGGCGAAGAGGTCGTCGACGTCGCCGACCTCGAGGTGCAGCGCCACCGTCGTGCCGTTGAGGCTGGCCGGCGAGTGGACGCCGATCTCCGGGTAGTCGTCGGAGATCATCACGCGGGCTCCGCCGATGCTGAGCTCCGAGTGACCGATCCGGCCGTCGTCGCCGACGACGCGGAACGCCTCGACGGCACCGAGGGCCTCCGTGTACCAGTCGAGGGCCTCGGCGGCGCCGGCGATGGTGAGGTAGGGCGTGACGACGGACGCCACCGGCGCCGTCGGCGAGACCGTGGATGTGGATGTGGATGTGGTTGTGGCGGTCATGGGCTTCCTCTCAGGCAGGGTGACGATCGGGACGGCTTCGTCGAGGCCGAGGGCGACGACCACGCGGCTGCGCAGCTCCCGGGCGAAGCTCGGGCGAGGCGCCTGCGGGGTGATGGGCTGCGCCAGGTCCTCGAAGGGGTCACGGCGCTCGGCGTTGGTCATCGGTCCTCCTCCCCGCGCTCGTAGATCGCTCGGAAGGCCACTCTGGCCCTCACCAGCAGGACCTCGGTGGCGCCGACGGTGCGGCCCAGGCAGTCCGCCACCTCCCGGACCGGCAGGTCGTCGAGGTAGCGGAAGGTGAGGGCGCTGCGATGGTGCGCACCGAGGTCGGCCAGCGCTCGCTGGGCGGCGAGGCCCTCGAGGCGCACGTCCCACTCGTCCAGGACCTCGGGATCTCCGTCAGGCGAGCTGTCCACGGCGTGGAGCAGTCGCTCCTCGCGGGCCCGGCGGCGCCAGTGGTCGGCCAGCTTGTGGCGGGCCACGCCGATGAGCCACGCCACCGTGAGGTCGGGCACCGCGCCCCGGCGCACAGCATCGACGGCCGCGAGGAAGGTCTCCGACGTGAGGTCCTCGGCGACCGTCGCCGAGCCGCACCGCGAGGCCAGGTAGCCGTAGACCTGCGGCAGGGCAGAGTCGTAGAGCGAGAGCAGGGTCGGGCCCTGATCGGATGCAAGGGTGTCGCTCACCATCCCCACCATCGTGCGAGCACGCAGAAGTCCTACACCCGTCGCCGGCGGGAACCACTGAAGTAGAGGGTGCCATCGCGCTCGCCTTCGCTTCGGCGATGTCCCGGCCCCGGGCTCGTCACACGAGGGCGGCGACCGAGCGGTCGTCGGTGGCGGGGGAGCCAGGGAGCTCGGACCACGCCCGGGCCAGCCGGGCGACTCCCTCTCGCAGCATGGGCTCGGGTTGGGTGAACGGCAAGCGGATGTGGTCGTCGATCGGCTTGTCGGTGCAGAAGGCGCTGCCGGTGCTCACGTCGACTCCGTAGCGCGCCGCCAGCCGCACCACGTGTTCGGCGCTGCCGTGCGGGATCCGGGCCCAGCCGGTCAGCCCGCCGCGGATCGGTGCGAGCTCCCACTCGGGGAGGCGGCGGGCGACCTCCTCCCGGAGCACGGCAGCGCGCCTCGAGAGCAGGGCGACCCGGGCCCGCAGCACCACGTCGAGGTCGTCGAGCACCGCGATGGCCATGAGCTGGGAGGGGATGGGGGAGAAGAGGTCGGCGAGGGCCCGGCTGGTGCGCAGCTCGCGCACCGTCCGCACGTCGGCCCGCACCCATCCGACTCGCAGCCCGCCCCAGGCCACCTTGTTGATCGAGTCGACGACGAGGCTCGAGCCCTGCGTCTGGTGGACGGCCATCGGCGGGGGCACGTTGCCGTCGAACGCGAGGCGGGCGGCGACGCGGTCCTCGACGAGCGGCACCCGGTAGGCGCCGGCCAGCTCGGCCACCTCGCGACGGCGGCCCTCAGACAGGCGCGTGCCCGTCGGGTTGTGGTGGTGCGGGTTGAGGCCGATGAACGCCGGCCGGAAGCGTTCGACGTGGGCGGCCAGCTCGTCGACGAGGACGCCGTGCTCGTCCATCGGGACGCCGATCACCCGCCCGCCGGCGCGCTTCACCGTGTCGGCCAGACCAGGCCACGTCGTCTGCTCGGCCAGCACGACCTCGCCGGGTCGCACCAGGAGCATCGTGAGCAGAGCGATGCCCTGCTGAGCGCCGGCTGTGACCACGATCTGCTCGGGGGCGGTGGCCAGCCCCTCGATCGTCATCCGCTCGGCGATAGCGCGTCTGAGCGCCGGGATGCCGGCGGGCTCCGCGCTGTCGAGCACGTCGCGGTGATCCGTCAGGTCGATCGCGCTGATGCGATCGATCACCTCGGGCAGGACCTCGGGCACCGCCATGAGCATGTCGATGGAGCTGGCCGCTCCCTGGAACAGGGCGTCGGCGGCCGGACGATCGTGCGTCGAGCCGATCGCAGATGGGTCAGCGCGAACCGTGGTGCCGCGGCCCTGCTCGCGGTCGACGACCCCGAGCTCGCGCAGCGCGTCGTAGGCCGCCACCACCGTGCCGCGCGACACGGAGAGGCAGGTCGCCAGGCTCCGCTCCGCCGGTAGGCGGTCGCCACCGCGCAGCACCCCGCTGCGGGCCAGCGACGCGATGCCGTCGGTGAGCTGCTGGTACAGCGGACCCGGCCCGCTGGACCACAGCCCGAGGCGGGCCGCCAGCGCGTCTGCGTCCAATGTCCGCTTATTGGCTCTGTCGCTCGGGGCCACGAGGGCAGAACCTAGTCCAATGAGCGCCACCACGACCGATCCAATCGCCTGGCATTGGACCCCTTCGACGGATCGGGCGACGGCCACGGAGCTCGTCGGCCGGCTCGCCACGATCGAGCTCTACGAGCTCGGCCGCCACCGCCGAGCTCTCGCTGTGGCGGTCGACGATCTCCACCGCGATGCCGGCAGCAACCTGCGCTGGGACGAGCGCGACCCGACCATCAGCTTGCTGCGCGCGCTCTCCATCCTGGAGCGCCGCTCGCCCCAGGCGGCCAGCTCCGCCGCTCACGAGCTGCTGCGCCGGCTGCCCGCCGATCGACACACCACTGGTACGTTGCCGCCATGAGCACCCCCGCGGAGCACTATCGGAAGCTGTCGGGCGAGATGGCCGGGCGGATCGCTGCAGTGCCCGACGATCGCTGGGGCGACCCGGCACCGTGCGAGGGGTGGACGGCGCGCGACGTCGTGAAGCACCTGGTGGAGACGCCGCCGATGTTCTTCGGGCTGGTCGACGCACCGGCTCCCGTCGGCGGGCCGTCGGTCGACGAGGACCCGCTCGGCGCCTTCGAGCACATGGCCGCGGGAGTGCAGGCGGCGCTCGACGATCCCGCCGTCGCCGACCGGGAGTTCGACGGGTCGTTCGGCAAGAACACCTTCGCAGGGGGCGTCGACCAGTTCATCTGCGCCGACCTGGTCGTGCACGCCTGGGACCTCGCACGCGCCACCGGTGGCGACGAGCGGCTCGACCCCGACGAGGTCCACGCGCTCTACGAGGCGATGCTCCCGCTCGACGAGGCGATCCGCCAGCCCGGCGCGTTCGGACCGAAGGTCGAACCGCCCCCCGACGCAGACGAGCAGACCCGCTTCCTCTGCTTCCTCGGCCGCCCCGTCTGAACAACCCCACCTGGCAGGTTGGGGGCGTGGGTGCACGTGCTGCGTGCACTGGTGCCCCGAACCTCGTGGACGGCGGTCAGATCTCGTCGAGCGCTCGCTGGGCCGCGTCGAGCTCGAGCTCGGCGGCATCC
>DATCYI010000326.1:0-4226 GCA_036570385.1 Acidimicrobiales bacterium
GCTGACCGCCTCGCCCGACGAGCTCGGCAGCCGACCGGCGGCGGGCCCGGGGGCGCGCAGCAGCGAGCGGAGCATGTTGACCCGCAGCAGCGTGTGCCAGAACACCCAGCAGCCGTGCCACTGCACCACTGCGAACGCGAGCAGCAGCCAGCGGCCGATCTCGACTGCCGCGAGGGCTACGAGCAGCCCCACGACCGGCGATGCGTCGTCCTCCACCACCCGGTCGAGGACCGCCTTGAGCAGCAGCCCCGCGGGGATGGGCAGCGTGTAGAAGGCCACCCAGGTCGTCCAGGCGATCAGGTAGGCCAGCGGTTCGCGCCGGGCCAGGGTGAACGCCACCCGCAGCGCGCTGGGGCCGTCTGAGGGCTCGACGGTGGGCGGCGTGGTCGTCGACGTCATGCCAGTGACCCCCTCGCGCTGGCGGAGACGGTGAGCAGGCGGGCGAAGTGCGAGGCCTCGTCGGCGACGAGGTCGGCCCGTCGACCGTGCTCGAGCACCTTGCCGCGGTCGAGCACGAGCACCTCGTCGACCCGGTCGAGCGTCGCCAGCCGGTGGGCGATGATCACCACGGTGCGGCCCGCCAGCACCCGCTCGGATGCCTCTGTGAGGCGCTGCTCGGTGTCGGGGTCCAGGCGGCTGGTGGCCTCGTCGAGCAGGACCAGCCCGGGGTCGGCGAGCAGCACCCTGGCGAAGGCCAGCAGCTGCGACTGCCCGGCCGAGAGCCCGTCGTCGTCACCGAGCACGGTGTCGAGGCCGTTGGGCAGACCGGCGGCCCACGCCGCGAGGCCGACGTCCGTGAGCGCCGCCCAGAGCTGATCATCGGTGGCGGGCACGGCATCGAAGAAGGTGAGGTTGTCGCGCAGGGAGGCCCGCAGCAGCTCCACGTCCTGGCTCACGACCGCCACCCGCCGGCGCAGGTCGCCGGTGTCGGCGTCGCGCACGTCGGTGCCGCCGAGTCGGACGCTGCCTGCGGTGACGTCCCACAGCCGCGCCAGCAGCCGGCCCAGGGTGGACTTGCCGCTGCCGGTGCGGCCGACGACGCCGAGGACGGTCCCGGGGGCGAGGTGCAGATCGAGGTCGACGAGCACGTCGGAGTCGCCCTCGTAGGCGAAGGCGACGTCGTCGAGGTCGACGGCGAGCGGGCCGGCGGGGATCGGCACGCCACGTCCGTCGGGCAGAGAGGGCTCCGTGGCGAGGAGCCGTCCCGCCCGCCGCGCGCCA
Source organism: Acidimicrobiales bacterium (assembly GCA_036570385.1). Lineage (GTDB taxonomy): Bacteria > Actinomycetota > Acidimicrobiia > Acidimicrobiales > VFJN01 > VFJN01. The sequence continues at coordinate 1,222 of DATCYI010000326.1, forward strand.
GCCAGCGCCTTCTGCAGCTCGTTCATCTGCTCGGCGATCCGCTCGATCGGCTGGCGCACCATCTGGGAGAAGCGGAAGAGGGCGAGCAGCGCACCGATCGACAGGCCGGCCTCCCGGTGCAGCCATATGCCGAGAGCGAGCGTGAGCACCGACCCGATCGTGAACGCGGTGGCGGCCACGACGTAGGCGCCGTCACCGCGCAGCCCCGCGTGGCGGGCGGCGTGCCACCAGCGGTGGGAGTGCTCGCGCAGGCGGTGGACGGCGTACTCGCCGGCGCCGTTGGCCCGCAGGTCCTCAAGGCCGCCGAGGCGCTCCTCGAGGTCGCCGTAGAGCTGCGACTGGATGTCGCGCTCGGCGTCATGGGCCGGCACCGCGAACGAGCGCATCCGCACCATCACGAACCCCGCGGCGAGCGCTGAGGCGGCGATCAGCAGCCCGGCTCGCCAGTCGATCACGATGCTGACGATCAGCACGCCGACGAGCAGCAGCAGGTTGCCCAGCACCTGGATCACCGCGGCCGACGAGAACGTGACGATGGCCTCGACGTCGCCGTCGAGGCGTTCGATCAAGAGGCCGGGACTGTGCCGGCCGTGCCAGTCGAGGTCGAGCCGCAGCGCGTGGCGGCACAGGTCGAGGCGAAGCCGGTTGCCGACCCGCCAGGCCAGGTCGACCGACTTCCAGGTGACGAGCACCTGCAAGATGTCGGAGCCCACGGTGACGCCGAGGAACGCCATCGCGATGGCGACGAGGTCGCTGCTCGGCTCGCCCCGCAGGGCCGCGTCGATCGCGTACCCGAGCAGCACAGGACCGGCCACCGGTGCGAGCGTCGAGACGAGCAAGACGCAGCCGAGCACCAGCAGCCTGGCCCGCTCCGGACGCAGATAGGCGAGAAGCAGGCCCGCTTCGCTACGAGAGGGCCGTGCAGACATGGCCCGGCGACGCTACAGACCCCGTCACCAGCCGGGCCGACGAATAACCGGGGCGCTGGGCGCCTACTTGTAGCGAGGGAAGATCGGGTCGGCCTTCTCGACCGGGAGCCCGCCGGGGTACTGGCCCCAGGCGCCTGCGTCGGGGAGGCGCTGGTCGTCGGGTCGACCGGCCAGGCCGATGCGGCGCCACGCCTCCGCCGCCGCCGCGGGGATGGCGGGGCTGGCCAGGATCGACACGATCCTCACGGCTTCGAGGGCGTCGCCCATGATGGCGTCGACCTCGGGACCGGGATCCATCTTCCAGGGCTCGTTGTCCTCGAGCAGGCTGTTGGTCTCGCGGATGAGGCGCCACGTGGCCTCGAGGGCGTGCGCCGGCGCGACCGACTCCCAAGCCGCGGTGGTGTCGGCCAGGACCTCGGCGGCCACCGGGGCGAGCGGGCTGTCAGGCCGAGGCGCGGGGCCGGTGCCGGCGCACTTCTTGCCGACCACCGTCGCGACCCGGGACACGAGGTTGCCGAAGTTGTTGGCGAGGTCGCTGTTGTAGCGGTCGACGACGCGCTCGTGGCTGAAGTCGCCGTCGGGACCGAAGGGGGTGTCGCGCAGGAGGTGGTAGCGCACGCCGTCGACGCCGAAGTCCTCCACCAGGCGCGAGGGCGCGATGTCCGTGAGGCGGGCTGGGCCGTGCGTCGTCTTCGAGAGCTTCTCGCCGCCGAGCAGCAGCCAGCCGTGGACGTGGATGCGATGCGGCGGCTCGATGCCGGCGGCCATCAGCATCGCCGGCCAGTACACGCAGTGGAACCGGATGATCTCCTTGCCGATCACGTGGTGCACGTGGGGCCACCAGGTGTCGAAGCGCTCCTGGTCGGTGCCCAGGCCGATGGCCGTGGCGTAGTTGATGAGCGCGTCGTACCAGACGTAGAAGACGTGGCCCGGCGCCCACGGCACCGGCACGCCCCAGTCGAGGCTGGTGCGCGTGATCGAAACGTCGCGGAGGCCCTGGCGGAGGAAGCCGAGCACCTCGTTGCGCTTGCCCTCGGGCGAGATGACCTCGGGATTCTGCTCGATCCAGTCGATCAGGCGCTGCTCGTAGCGGGAGAGGCGGAAGAAGTAGTTCTCCTCCTTCAGGATCGTGACCTCCTTGCCCGTGTGGATGGGGCAGAAGCGGCCGTCGACCAGCTCGTCCTCCTGGTAGTACGCCTCGCACGACACGCAGTAGGGGCCCTCGTAGGTGTCGAGCTCGATGTCGCCGTTGTCCTTGATCCGCTCGAGCAGCGTCTGCACGGCGGCGTGGTGCCGCGGCTCGGTGGTGCGGATGAAGTCGTCGTAGGACACGTCGAGGCTGTCCCACGTCTCCCGGAACCGGGCGGCGTTCAGGTCGGCCTGCTCCTGGGGCGAGATGCCGGCCTCCGCGGCGGACTGCGCCACCTTCAGGCCGTGCTCGTCGGTGCCGGTGAGGAAGAAGGTGTCGTCGCCCACGAGGCGGTGCCAACGGGCGAGCGCGTCGGCGTTCACCGTGGCGTAGGCGTGCCCCATATGCGGCGCGTCGTTCACGTAGTAGATGGGCGTCGTGACGTAGAAGCGACCAGGCATCGGCCTCAGCCTACGAGGGCGTCCCTCGGCCGGCGCCAGCCGATCGCGTCGAGTGGTGTCAGACACCATTCGACGCGAGGGCTAGTCGGTGGGGCGCAGGGCTCGCAGGGGTTGCAGCGCCTCCCAGAGCTCAGGGGCGGCGGTGCTCCAGTCGTAGAGGCTGCCGCCGATGGCATCGCGCTGGGTGAGGGCGTTGAGCATGCCCTCGACGTCGGCGACGGAGATCGCATCGGCGATGCCACCGATCGGGTGGATCGGGAGCTCGTCGTCGCCGGTGAGCTCGCGGATCAGGTCGATGTTGTCGCCTATGTACTTGCTCCCCGAGCGGAGCTCGTCCCGGCGCAACGACCAGTAGGCCATGGGCAGGATCGAGTCGTAGGTGTCGGCCAGCTCGGGCCACGGGTAGCCCGGCCAGTAGTCGCGGTTCACGACTTCGAGGTGGACAGCGGTGAGGGTGATGGCGCTGAGGTGCTTGTCGGCTCCGAT
>DATCYI010000327.1:0-15672 GCA_036570385.1 Acidimicrobiales bacterium
GCTCGCCACGTCCGCGTCCAGGCCGGCGAGCACGCGCGCCGCCGACTCCTCGGCCTCGGCCAGCGCCGCCGGGCCGTGCGGGCCGGGGACATCCAGCTCCTCCCGGATGTGATCGAGCCCGGCCCGCAGCTCAGCGGGTGCCTGGCGATCGAGCTCGATGTGGGGCAGGGGCACGAGTCGAACGTAGTGGGCCGTACGCTGCGGCCATGATCGCCATCCCCGACAGCGCAAGAGCGGTCCTCGAGGGCCCGCACCTCGCTCACGTCGTCACCATCGATCCCGACGGCGCCCCGCAGGTCAGCTGCGTGTGGGTCGGCGTCGACGGCGACGAGGTCGTGTTCGCGTCGCTCGGTCCTTGGCGCAAGCTCCGCAACCTCAGCCGCGACCCGCGGATCGCTCTCTCGATCGAGGCCGACCAGCTCAACGATGCCGGCATGCGCCAGTACCTGGTGATCCAGGGAACGGCCCGGGTGGAGACCGGCGGAGCCCCCGAGCTGCTGCAGGACCTAGCCCGCGTCTACATCGGCCCCGATGCCCGGTTCCCACCGGTCGACGATCCCCCCGAGGGGAGCATCGTCAGGATCACCGTCGACAAGATCACCGGCGTCGGCCCCTGGACCTGAGTCGCCGTCGGAAGCGGAGCTTCCTCGGCGAGAACGATGTGCGGACCTGCGGGCCGCGCTGAACGCCTGTCGCTCCCCCGGAGAGCTAGGCCGACGCGCCGCTGTCGTGCGTGATCGCTCCGAGGAGGCGGTCTACGAAGTCGGTCACGCCCTGGTCGATGCGGTCGCGGCGGATCGTGGTGCCGCCCAGGACGTCGGCGCCGCGGTCGGCCACTGCGTCGGAGAGCTTCTGCAGGGCCTTGCCGGGGTTGATGGCGTACGAGACGTAGACGGCGGCCTTCTTGCCGGCCAGGGCGGGCATGTTCTCGATGCGTCCGATCCGGCCCGGGCGCTGGCCGACCACTATGAAGCCGTCGACCCAGCTGCCCACCACTACCAGCTCGGCCCGGGACAGCGCGCCGTAGTCGACAGCGGTGATCGGGCAGGCCACCGTGGGCACGCCAGCGGCGGTGAGCTGCCCGGCGATGGCCTCGCCCGCCTTGCGCGTGTTGCCGGTGAGGCTCTCGTAGATGACGATCGCGTCCATCGGGCCCAGTTCTAGCAGCGGCCCCGAGCCCCGACGAGTTCCGGCCAGTCGGGTCGACTAGGCGACGGCTTCCTTGATGCGGGCCATCACGTCGTCAGTGAGCTTGGGGAGCACGTCGAGCGCGGCCATGTTCTCCTGCACCTGCTCGACGCTGCTGGCCCCGGTGATCACGGTGGAGACGCGCGGGTTGCGGGCGCACCAGGCGATGGCCATCTGCCCGAGCGAGCAGTCGAGCTCCTCGGCGATGCCCGCCAGAGCCTTCACCTTCGAGTTGCGACCCTCGTCGGTGAGCAGCTCGCGGAGCCACTCGTAGCCCGGCAGCGACGCTCGGCTGCCCTCAGGAACGCCGTCGATGTACTTGCCGGTGAGCAGGCCCGACGCCAGCGGGCTCCAGGTGGTGAGGCCCAGGCCGGTGTCCTCGTAGAGGCGGGCGTACTCCCGCTCGACCCGGCGCCGCTCCAGGATGTTGTACTGCGGCTGCTCCATGACCGGCTTGTGGAGGTTGCGCCGGTCGGCGATGTCCCATGCCGTGCGGATCTCGTCGGCCGACCACTCCGACGTGCCCCAGTAGAGAGCCTTGCCGCGGTCGATGATGTCGGACATCGCCCACACCGTCTCCTCGATCGGCGTGTTGCGGTCGGGACGGTGGCAGAAGAGCAGGTCGACGAAGTCGAGTCCCATCCGCTGCAGCGAGCCGTCGATGGCGTGCAGCAGGTACTTCCGGTTGAGGGTCATCTTGGTGTTGACGCCCTCGGTGATGCCCATGAACAGCTTCGTGGAGATCACGTAGGTCTCGCGGGCCCAGCCGAGCTCGGCGATGGCCTGCCCCATGATCCGCTCCGACTCCCCCATCGCGTACGCCTCGGCGTTGTCGAAGAAGTTCACGCCGGCTTCGTGGGCCGCCTCGATGCAGTCGCGCGCCTTGCCCACGTCGAGCTGGCTGCCGAAGCTCACCCAGGAGCCGAACGACAGCACGCTCACCTGGAGACCCGATCTTCCCAACCGTCGATGTTCCATGGGGCCTGTCTATCGCGGCGTCCCCGACATCCGCTCCGGTTCTGACAGCGGGTCTCCAGGCCGGCCGTAGGCTCCGGTCATGGTCTCCGAGATCTTCGACGCCGACGCCTGGGACGCCGTCCCCGGCTTCGACCTGCAGGACATCACCTACCACCGGGCCAAGGCGCACGGCACCGTGCGGGTGGCCTTCGACCGCCCGGAGGTGCGCAACGCGTTCCGCCCGTCGACGGTCGACGAGCTGTACCGGGTGCTCGACCACGCCCGCCAGAGCTCCGACGTCGGGTGCGTGCTGCTGACCGGCAACGGCCCCTCGCCGCGCGACGGCGGTTGGGCGTTCTGCTCGGGCGGCGACCAGCGCATCCGCGGCAAGGACGGCTACCGCTACGCGGAGGGCGACACCGCCACGTCCATCGACCCAGGGCGCACCGGTCGCCTGCACATACTCGAGGTGCAGCGCCTCATCCGCATGATGCCCAAGGTGGTCATCTGCGTGGTGCCCGGCTGGGCGGCCGGCGGGGGCCACAGCCTCCACGTCGTGGCCGACCTCACCTTGGCCTCGGAGGAGCACGCCCGCTTCAAGCAGACCGACGCCGACGTGGCGAGCTTCGACGGCGGCTTCGGCTCGGCCTACCTGGCCCGGCAGGTGGGCCAGAAGCTCGCCCGCGAGATCTTCTTCTTGGGCGACGAGTACTCCGCCGCGGATGCCCACCGGATGGGCATGGTCAACGCCGTGGTCCCCCACGCCGAGCTCGAACGGACGGCGCTCGAGTGGGGGGCCAAGATCAACGGCAAGAGCCCGACCGCGCAGCGCATGCTGAAGTTCGCCTTCAACCTGATCGACGACGGCCTGGTCGGCCAGCAGGTGTTCGCCGGCGAGGCCACCCGCCTGGCCTACATGACCGACGAGGCCGCCGAAGGCCGCGACAGCTTCCTGGAGAAGCGCGACCCCGACTGGTCAGATTTCCCCTGGCACTACTGAAGTGCCCACAAGGGGGGCTCCGCCCCCCTTTGCATAACCCCCCGCCCCATCGGTGGTCACCGATCGAGCCGGAGGGAGCTGTCCTGGGCCTCGCGCGTCAGTCTTGAGACTTGGCTCGCTTGGCGCTTCTGGCTCTTGTCGTCTGGTCGAGGATGACCTTGCGCAGGCGGACGCTGGTGGGGGTGACCTCTACGCACTCGTCCTCCTGGATCAGCTCGAGGGCCTGCTCCAGGGACAGGGGGCGGGGCGGGATCAGCTTCTCGAACGCCTCGGCCGTGGACGACCGGATGTTGTTGAGCTTCTTCTCCTTGGTGGGGTTGATGTCCATGTCGTCAGCGCGGGCGTTCTCGCCGACGATCATCCCCTCGTAGACGGGGGCCCCCGGGCCCACGAACATCACGCCGCGCTCCTGCAGGGCCGTCAGCGCGAATCCGGTGGTGGGACCGCTGCGGTCGGCCACCAGCGAACCGTTGGGCCGGCCCTTGATCTCGCCCGCCCACGGCTCCATCCGCTCGAAGACGTGGTGGAGCAGCCCGGTGCCGCGCGTCTCGGTGATGAACTCGCTGCGGAACCCGATCAGGCCACGCGCCGGGATCAGGTACTCCATGCGGACCCACCCCGTGCCGTGGTTGATGATCTGCTCCATGCGGCCCTTGCGCAGGGCGAGGAGCTGGGTGACGACGCCGAGGAAGTCGTCCGGGACGTCGATCGTGAGGCGGTCGACCGGCTCGTGGACCTTGCCGTCGATCTCCCTGGTGAGCACCTGGGGCTTGCCAACGGTGAGCTCGAAGCCCTCACGGCGCATCATCTCCACGAGCACGGCCAGCTGCAGCTCGCCGCGGCCCTGCACCTCCCAGGTGTCAGGTCGTTCAGTCGGCTTGACCTGGATGCTGACGTTGCCGACCAGCTCCTTGTCGAGGCGGCCCTTGACCAGGCGGGCGGTGAGCTGCTTGCCCTCCTTGCCGGCCAGTGGCGAGGTGTTGATGCCGATCGTCATCGACAGGCTGGGCTCGTCGATGTGGATGACCGGGAGCGGCCGCGGGTCCTCGAGGTCGGTGAGGGTCTCGCCGATCGTGATCTCCGGGATGCCGGCTATGGCGATGATCTCGCCCGGTCCGGCGGACTCAGCCGGCACGCGATCGAGCTCCTCGGTGATGAACAGCTCGGTGACCTTGGCCCGCTCGACGGTGCCGTCGGTGCGGCACCAGGCGACGGTCTCGCCCTTGCGGATGTGGCCGTTCATGACGCGGCACAGCGCCACGCGGCCGAGGTAGGGCGACGAGTCGAGGTTCGTGACCAGCGCCTGAAGGGGCGCCTCGGGGTCGTAGGAGGGAGCGGGGATCCGCTCGACGAGCAGGTCGAGCAGCGGTGCGAGGGTGGCCCCATCGGGCAGGCCCGCGCCATCGGCCGGACGCTCCATCGACGCCTTGCCCTCGCGCGACACGGCGTAGACGATCGGGAAGTCGATCTGGTTCTCGTCGGCATCGAGGTCGAGGAACAGCTCCTCGACCTCGTGGACCACCTCGGCGATGCGGGCGTCGGCCCGGTCGACCTTGTTGACCACGAGCACGACCGGCAGGTTCGCCTCGAGCGCCTTGCGCAGCACGAAGCGCGTCTGGGGCAGGGGGCCCTCCGACGCGTCGACGAGCAGCAGCACGCCGTCGACCATCGACAGGCCTCGCTCCACCTCACCACCGAAGTCGGCGTGGCCAGGGGTGTCGATGATGTTGATCTTCACGTCGCCATAGGCCACCGAGGTGTTCTTGGCGAGGATGGTGATGCCCTTCTCCCGCTCGAGGTCCATCGAGTCCATGACCCGCTCGTTGACGTCCTGGTTGGCGCGGAAGGCGCCGGACTGCCAGAGCATCTTGTCGACGAGGGTGGTCTTTCCATGGTCGACGTGGGCGACGATCGCCACGTTGCGCAGATCAGAGCGGAGCTCCACAAGCTTCCTTCTTCCAAAACGGGGGGCGGGGCAGCCTACGGTGCGCGGCACCCGGATCCGCGATCTCGGGCGCGTTGTGTTCGCATTCTGCGTGCAACTAGCGTCGAGGTCGCGCGCCGCGAGAGGCGGTGCGCTCGAGGGGGATGACATGACGACGCAGCAGGTGACCTTCAGCGAGGCCGACATCCTCGGCAACCACGAGGTGGCCGAGCCCCTCGTCGCCGGCGGCGTCCGCTGCCACGGGGGCTTCGATGACGACGGTGCCTACGTGTCGCCCCGCACCCTGCACCGGGTCCCGGCCATCGAGGCCTGGGAGGCCCAGCGCCGCGCCACCTTCGGCACGGATGCGATCCACGTGCCCCTCGAGACCTGGCCGGAGAACTTCCCGAACGTCGCTCAGGCCCGCCACCTCATCCGCTCCGGGGTGCCGGAGCCGCTCATGGCCACCCTCACCCGGATCGGCACGGTCGAGGGCTTCGGCGCCAACATCCGCTTCCTCCAGCCCGGCGACATGCAGCGCCACTTCGACGAGAGCATCGCCGGCACCGCGATCGACCACCTCGGCAAGGGCCTGTTCGAGGCTCACGGCCGCGACGAGGCCGGCTGGGAGGAGGAGGCGGGCCACAAGGACATGTGGTTCGCAGCGCGCGACATCGCCTTCGAGGGCCGGACCGCCGACATCGACATCGACGCGATGCTCGAGCGCATGGGGTTCGGTCCGCCCGCATCCGGCCCCGGCGCCGCGGTGCCGAGGATCCTGCCGTCGGACATCGATGAGAACCTCGAGCTGATCGCCAAGCTGATGGTGCGGGTGCTGCTCATCGAGGTCCAGGCCTTCCACACCTTCGCCTGGGCGGAGGACTGGCTCTCCGACCACGACCTCGTGGCCGGCGAGGGTCGTGCCGCCGACCTCGTGTCCTACATCCGAGCCGACGAGACACCCCACGTCGGCTACCTCAAGGTCGCGCTGTCCGAGATGCGCGACCGCACGTGGGTTGGCACCGACGGCAAGAAGCACGCAGGCACCGACATGGTCGGTCGCCTCTGGGCCAGCTGCCTCGACCAGTCGCTGGGCGAGAACCGCACGCAGAGCCGCGCCGCGGTGATGGGCGAGGTCGAGCACTGGTGCCTCCAGCGGTCCGGTGGCAAGGACGTGCTGGCCGAGTTCCAAGCCTTGGGCACACCCGACCTGGCCGCCTGATCTCTTCGCCACAGCGCCGTCACCGCGACGTTGACGGCACAGAGCCGCATCGTGTGATACTCCGGTCGACCGAACCGGCCTGCAGCCGTCAGAAGCCGACGTGATCTGGAGGAAGCCATCACCGCCACGAACCCGTCGGGATCGCTCGCCCGCACGCCGGCGGAGACCAGCCTCGGCCGGCCGTACCGCATCCTCCTCGTCGAGGACGACCGCGGCGACGCCCTGCTCGTCGAGGTAGCCCTGGAGGAGACGCTCCCCGGTGCGGCGCTGATCTGGCACCCCACCGTGCCCAGCGAGACCGAGGTGCTGAGCGCGCATCCCGACTGCATCCTCGTCGACCTGGGGCTGCCCGGGCTCTCCGGGCTCGAGGCGCTCGACGCCATGCTCGAGCGAGCCGACGGGGCCCCGGTGGTGGTGCTCACCGGTCTCCACGACCGTGAGACCGGCGTGTCCGCCGTCGCCAGAGGAGCCGCCGACTTCCTCGTGAAGGGCGACCCGTCCGAGGCACTGGCCCGCTCGATCCGGTACGCGGTGGAGCGGAGCCAGGCCGAGTCGGCCCGCGCGCTGTGGCGCGAGACGGAGCTGCTGCGAGGCGAGAACCTGCGCCTCGAGCGCGGCCTGCTGCCTCGTCCGCTGCTCGTCGACCCCGCCACCGCCTGGGCCAGCCGCTACCGGCCCGGCGCAGGATCGGCGGTCCTAGGGGGTGACTTCTTCGACACCGTCGAGACGGAGGACGGCTCGATCCGGATGGTGATCGGCGACGTGTCGGGCCACGGCCCCGAGGAGGCTGCGCTGGGCGTGTGCCTGCGCATCGCGTGGCGCACCCTCGTGCTCGCCGGCCGTCCCGACGACGAGGTGCTCCCGGGACTCGACGCGGTGCTGCGCGCCGAGCGCCAGGCCGACCACTTCTGCACCGTCTGCGACGTGACGGTGTCGCCTGACAGGCGCCACGTGAGCACGCGGCTCGCCGGCCACCCGCCACCCGTGCTGGTGGCAGCCCAGCCCGCCCTGCTGGACGGCACCCACCGCGGCGCGCCTCTCGGCATCGCGCGATCTGTGTGGCCGACCGCCACGATCGACGTCGATCCGCCGTGGTGCCTGCTCATGTTCACCGACGGTCTCTTCGAGCCGAAGCTCGATGACGGCACGCGCCTCGGGCTCGAGGGCATGGTGGACCTGCTGCAAGGGGTCTCGGTGCCGCAGTCCGAGGAAGATCTCGACCAGCTCCTCGACACGATGCAGCAGCCGCACGTCGCTGCGAGCCACGACGACGACGTCGCCGTGCTCGGACTGCTCGTCCGGTGATCCGGCGATCGCTGGGCGGCTGGCCCCTCCGCCGGAGGGCGACCGTCGCCTACCTCGCGCTCGTCGCCCTCGGCCTGCTCGGACTCGGCTACGCCATCGCGACCTACGGCGCCCTGAACGACGCTCGCATCAGGCTCACCGACCGCCTGAGCCCCGCCAGCATCGCGTCCGCCCAGTGGACCGAGGCGCTCCTCGACGAGGACCGCGGCCTGCGCGGCTACCTGCTGACCGCGGATCCGCGGCTGCTCGGGGCCCACGAGGCCGGGCGCGTCGCTGCCGAAGAGGCCCGGGCGGAGCTCCATGAGGCCCTGGAGCTGAAGCCTGAGCTGCACGACGAGCTCGCCGTCGCCGATGCCCTCTCCGAGGAGTGGGAGTCGGTGGTGGCCGAGCTGGTGTCCAGGGTCGAGCCTGGTGAGGTCCCCGAGAACGCGCTCGATCTGCTGGCCGAGGGCGAGGCAGGGTTCGCCGACGTGCGGGCCGGCTTCGACGCTCTCGGCGACGCCATCGCCCAGCGGCGCGCGCTCGCCCGCCACGACCTCGACGACAAGTCCTTCGACATGGCCGTGGCGCTGGGTGCGGTGTCGATCCTCCTGGCGGTGACGGTCGGCGCGACCTGGCTCGCCATCAGGAGCTGGGTCCTGTCCCCGCTGGGCGGCCTGCGCGGCGCGGCGCGAAGGGTCGCGGACGGTGACGTGCGAGCCCGCGTCGACGTGTCCGGACCACCCGACATGGTCCAGCTCGGCGAGGACGTCGAGGCGATGCGCCAGCGGATCGTCGACGAGCTCGCCATCGTGGAGCAGGCGCGGGAGCGCCTCGAAGCACAGACCGTCGACCTGATCCGCTCCAACGAGGAGCTCGAGCAGTTCGCCTACGTCGCCTCCCACGACCTCCAGGAGCCGTTGCGCAAGGTCACCGGCTTCTGCCAGCTCCTCGAGCGCCGCTACAAGGGCCAGCTCGACGAGCGAGCCGACGAGTACATCGCGTATGCCGTCGACGGGGCCAAGCGGATGCAGCTGCTGATCAACGACCTGCTCTCCTTCTCACGCGTCGGCCGCACCACCGATCGGTTCACCTCGGTCGACCTCGACGCCGTGGCTGCCCGCGCTGTCGCGACGCTCGAGCACCAGATCCAGGAGAGCGGCGCGACCGTGACCGTCGACCCGCTGCCCACGATCACCGGCGACGCCACGCTGCTCGAGACCCTGCTGCAGAACCTGATCGGCAACGCGCTCAAGTTCCGCTCTGACGCCCCGCCCGAGGTGCACGTCTCGGCCCGCCGCGAGGGGGCCGTGTGGCACCTGCGCTGCCGCGACAACGGCATCGGCATCGAACCGCAGTTCGCGGAGCGGGTCTTCGTCATCTTCCAGCGGCTCAACGACCGCGAGGCGTACGCCGGGACGGGCATCGGCCTGGCCCTGTGCCGCAAGGTCGTGGAGTTCCATGGCGGCACCATCGAGGTGGAGCCCAGCGACGGTCCGGGCACCGTCATCCACGTCACCCTGCCCGTCGAGCGAGACCCAGATCCCGCCGTGCCCGTCGCCGTCGCCCGGGGCGCGGAGCCTCCCACTTCCGGATCGAGCCCAGCCGTAGGCTCCTCTGGTCACACGGAGGAGGCGTGATGCCGGAGAAGCCCATCGAGGTGCTGCTGGTCGAGGACGACCCTGGCGACGTCCTCATCACGCGCGAGGCGCTGGCCGAGAGCAAGGTCACGAACGAGCTGCACGTCGTCACCAACGGCGAGGACGCGCTGCGCTTCCTTCGGCGCGAGGGGCCCTTCGAGGACGCTCCCCGTCCCGGGCTCATCCTGCTGGACCTCAACCTGCCACGCGTCGACGGGCGCGAGGTCCTGGCCGTGGTGAAGGCAGATGCCGACCTGCGGCGCATCCCCGTTGTGGTGCTCACCACATCGCAGGCCGAGGAGGACATCCTCCGCACCTACGACCTCCACGCCAACGCCTACGTATCGAAGCCGGTCGACTTCGACGCGTTCCTCGAGGTCATCCGTCAGATCGACAACTTCTACATCTCCGTCGTCACGCTGCCGCGCGACTAAGGACCCGAGCCTGCTCAGCCGTCGCGTGGCGTCGGCCGAGGATCAGGTCGCGGGTCGGGCCGCGGATCAGGTCGGGGATCAGGCCTCGCCTCGGCCACCGGCTGAGCCTCGACGGACTCGGTCTGCGCCGGCGACTCGATGGCGGGATCCAGGTCGAACGGCCAGCACCAGACGGTGCCGTGGCGACCGTCGAACACGAACCTGTAGCCCTCGAACCGGAAGGGGCAGCGCCCGGCGATCGAACCCGCGACGAGCTGCTCCTGCTCCAGCTCCGCTGGGGCACCGGCTCGACGGGTGGTCGCTAGCGGGCCGAACTCCAGCGTGTCGCCGAGGACGTCGTAGCTCGCGTTGTAGCTGTTGATCCCGGTGCTTCCCGAGACCCGGCCGTCGTGACCGAACTCGATGGTCGCCTCCGGCGATTGCGGGAGCTCGACCTCGCCGATGCGCTCGATCACCCAGCGTCGTCCCGCGAGCACGTCGCTGGTCGCCATGCCGCCAGGACCGTCACCGATCACATCTGCTCCTTCGCCCGATTCGTCCGCACCTGGGCAGGCTACGAGCAGCGGTGGGACCGATGATGGATCGCACGTGCGGCGATCACCTGATCAGGAGCGGGCGCCCGCGGCCGATCCGGATCATGCGGTCCTCCTCCGGACGCAGCGACAAGGTGGCGTTGCCGCTGAACTCGGCGGTGCTGGCGAAGATCTGGGCCCGCATCGCCGCCGCGTCGGCCGTGCCGCCAAGGCGGATGTGGGCCTCCGGAGCGAAGAAGATCCCCTCGATGTAGAGGTCGGCGGTACCTGTGAGCACGATCTCCTCGGCGCTCTCCGTCCAGACCAAGAGGTCGTCGAACGGGTAGGCCTCGTCGTCGGGTGCCGTCCAGGTCATGGCGCTGTTGCCAGCGGTCCGGAAGGTGCCCGCCGCGAGGTACACGAAGGTCTCGCGCATCTCGAAGTCACCGTTTCGCACCAGGTCGCCGCTGCGCATGTAGAGGGTCGACGGGTCGGTCGGGTTCTCGAGGCACGCGCCCGCGGTGCCCGCCTGGCAGTTGACCCGCAGCGCCCCGGATCCGTTCACCGAGATCGGTCCGTCGGTGACGATGTCGCCGCCGGTGAAGGTGAGGGTGGAGCTCGAGCCGATGGTGAGCTGCGGGCAGTCGATGTGCCAGTCGCCTCGCGGCACCGCGACCTGGCCCGACACCTTGCAGCCGTAGGCCGAGGACCAGCGGGTGAAGCCCTCCGGGGTGCCCGTCGTGCCGATGCGGGCCTCGAGCTCGCTGATGTGTGCCGGACCGCTGCCTGGGCAACCCGCGGCCGGGTCGCAGTCGTAGGTCCAGTCGACCGCGTGGCGTCCCACCGGGCCGGAAGAGGCGATGGGAGGCGGATCGAGCACGCCGGAGGTGAACGCCTGGTCGGCGTACGGGCCGGCCAGCGCCCACATGGCGATCTCGTCGGCGGAGATCGCCCCGTTGCCGACCAAGCGGAGCACGACCTTCTTGGAGCCGTCGCAGCCCTGTCCATCGGAGTCGATCACGATGTAGCCGGGCTCGCCGCTCGCGGTGTCGACGCTGAGGTTCCCCGAGCCGGCGACCTCCAGGGCTATGCACTCGTGCTCCGAGAGCAGCACCAGCGGAGCTTCGATCTGACCGACGCCGCGCACCAGGCGACCTACGGCATCCACATCGAGGTCCACATCTCCCGAGGTCCACTGGTTCGCGCGGGACTGCTCCACGTCGACGCCGAAGCGGTCGCACGGGCGCCCGTCGTTGGTCCCGGCGGGCTGGCCGGCCAGGAGCTCGTCACCGTCGGGCACGGGGTGGACGAAGGTGATGCGGTACTCGCCGTCGTCGATCGCCTCCACCTCGCGAACGTCTGCTGCCGTAGGCGCTGGCGCGCACACCCCTCGGAACGACGCGCAGTCGGGCGCCGGCGCCGAGGCGGCGGTGGGGAGGTTGACCACGAGGTAGGACCACGCTGCTTCGCACGCGGACTCGGCGGTGACGGTCGAGCCACCGAGGTTGGCAGCGCCCGCGAGCGCCATCGCGTCGGCGGCCACCTGGTCGCTGGCGCGGTCGTTGCGAGCGGCGCCGAGGTCGAGCACGAGGGCCATCATCACCAGCACCGCGCCCATGGCCGCGGCGAACATCACGATGACGGCGCCGCTGTCGTCGGCGGTCCGCCGACCGAGGAGAGAGCGCTCAGATCCCACTGACCACCTCATATCGATAGACCGACTCACCCCGGAGGTCGAGGTGCTGGCGGCGGAAGCCGATGTCGAGGATCCCGTCGCGCTCGAGCACGACCTGCACCCGCTGAGCGTCGTCTCCCTGCCCGTCGTCGAAGCAGGCATCGGCATGCGTCGTCACGACACCGGCTTCGTCGGTTCGACGGCTCACGGTCTCGTCGGGGGCAGTACCGGCGGGATCGACGTAGGCGACGCAGAGCGCCCTGCCGGCGACGTCGGCCGCCATGGCGCCCTCGGCCGCGCCCACGGCACGATCGGCGATGTCGTCGAGCCAGGCCTCACGGCCGGGGTGGTCGTCGGGGATCGGCAGCGTGGACGCGAAGCGGGCGGCGACACGGGCGCCGTGGCTGATCGCCTGCTTCTGGTTCCACGCGTTGGCACCGCTGAACATGCCGAGGAGCAGGATCATCAGGACAGGCAGCACGAGCGCGAACTCGACGAGGACCACGCCGTCCTCTCCGCTCGCCCGGCGTGCCCGAAGGAGGATCAACCGAAGCCACCCGAAGAGCTCATGGACAGGCCGGCGGGTCCGATCACGACGATGAACATCGGCGGGAAGATGCAGAACACCATCGGCACCAGCATCTTCACCGGTGCCTTCTGAGCCTTCTCCTGGGCGGCCTGGCGCCGAGCGATGCGCATGTCATCCGCCTGGTCGCGCAGCACGGTCGACACGGAGATGCCGAACTGGTCCGCCTGGCGGATGGCGGTGACGAACGAGCGCACCTCTGGGATCTGGACCCGCTGAGCCAGGTTGCCGAGGGCCTCGCCCCGGCTCGCACCGGCGCGCATCTCGCCCAGGGCGAGCGCGAACTCGTCGGACATCTCGCCGTCGATGTTGGCGACGGTGCGGGACACCGCAGACGTGAAGCCGAGCCCGGCCTCCATGCAGATCACCAGCAGGTCCATGATGTCGGGGAGCTGGCGCAGGATCTTCGCCTCGCGGTCCTCAACCTCGGTGCGCAGCTTGCGGCTGGGCAGCACCGTGCACCCAGCCACCGCCAGGCCGGTGATCGCCACGCGGAGCATCTCGTCCTGGGAGGCGGCGAGCCGCCAGGCGACGATCGCCACGAGAGGAGACGCCAGGATCGACAGCACGCGGATGGCGAGGTAGCGATCGGTGTCGACGTCGGGCCGGCCGGCGCGGCGCAGCATCACCCGCATCTGCTCGACCCGACCAGCCGGTGAGAACCGCTGGCCCACCTGCGTGAGGCCGCTGAGCACCGGTGCCGCCACCCGATCCACGAACGGGAGCATCAGCTCCTGGTCGCGGACGTCGACGAGCTTGTAGAGGTCATCGATCTGCCGGAGCTTCCCGCGCAGCGAGAGCCGGTCGACCACAAGCAGTCCGACTGCGCCGAGCAGCACGGCGACGCTGGCGGCGGTGGCGATCGCGATGATCGTGCCGACGCCCTCGCGGGCGAACAGCTCAGACATCGATCTTCACCATGCTGTTCATCCACACATAGCCGCCAACGATCATCACCGCGCTCACCCCGAGGAGGATGCGACCGGTCGACGTCGTGAACATGGGCTCCATGTAGGTGGGGTTGAGGACCTTCATGGCCAGCCCCAGGGCCGGCACCATCACGACGAGCATCAGGGCGGAAGCACGGCCCTCGGCGGTCAGGGCCTTGACCTCACCGCGCATGCGGGAGCGCTCCCGCATCGTCGAGGCGACCTGGTCGAGCAGCTCGGCCAGGTTGCCGCCGACCTCGGCCTGGATCTGCATGGCCAGCACCGCCCACCGGAAGTCCTCGCTGCCGATTCGCTCGGCGGCGTCGGAGAGGGTGTCGTGCAGCGTGCGCCCGAGGCGCACCTCGGCCACGACCTTGCGGAGCTCGCGCCCCATCGGATCTGCCATCTCCCGCGAGAGCGACTCCATGGCCTGGCCCAGCGAGCGGCCCGAGCGCAGCGCACCGGAGAGGGTCGTCAGCGCGTCCGGGAGCTGGGCGTTGAACCGCTTGCGACGGCTCGACGTCAGCACCTTGAGCGCGAAGGGCGGGCCGAGGGCCGCGACGACCAGAGCCAGCAAGGTGTTGGTGCTCGACCGGGTGACCAGGAAGGTCGCGACAGGCACGACGACGGTCATGAGCGCATGGAGGAGGATCAGCTCGGCGGGTCGCACCGGCACGTCTGCTGCCCGCAGCGATCGCTCGACCGATCCGAGCGCGCCCTTCCGGCTGGCCAGGTCGGCCGTGACCTCGACGGCCCGGCGCAGGGCGGGCGATGCGGCCAGCGCGTCGTCGAGCCGGCGCGTCCTGCGATCACCTCGACCGGAGCGGCTCCTCGCCGCCTCGGGGATGCGCTCGGCCACCGCGGCGGACCGGGCCCGGCTCAGCTCGAGCAGCACCCAGGCCAGCACGCCGACGCCGCCGACGACTCCGGCCACGAGGGCCAGCACCAGAGGATCGCCGATGCTGCTCATCGGAGCTCGGCCATCCGCTCGCGCAGTCCACGGCTCGGATCGGACTCGAACATGGATCCGTCGATGGCGGTGCCGGTGTCCTCGAGCCGCTCCGAGAAGCCGGGACGGACTCCAGTCGGCTGCAGCGCGCCCTGGTGGCGACCGTTGGCCCCGACTCCCGCGGAGAAGTCGAACAGGAAGATGTCCTGCAGGGTGATCTTGTCGCCCTCCATGCCCTCGACCTCGGTGATGTGGGTGACGCGGCGGGTGCCGTCGCGAAGGCGCGTCAGCTGGACGATCAGGTCGACGGCCGAGGAGACCTGTTCGCGGATCGCCCGGATCGGCAGGTCGAAGCCGGCCATCAGGGTGAGGGTCTCGATGCGGCTCAGCGCGTCGCGGGGGCTGTTGGCGTGGACGGTCGTCATCGAGCCGTCGTGGCCCGTGTTCATGGCCTGGAGCATGTCGAGGGCCTCGCCGCCACGGCACTCCCCCACCACTATGCGGTCGGGACGCATGCGGAGGCTGTTCTTCACGAGGTCGCGGATGGTGACCTCACCGGCACGCTCGACGTTCGGCGGGCGCGTCTCCATGCACAGCACGTGGCGCTGGTGGAGCTGGAGCTCCTTGGCATCCTCGACGGTCACGATCCGCTCGTCGTTCGGGATGAACGAGGAGAGGACGTTGAGCAGCGTCGTCTTGCCGGTGCCGGTTCCGCCCGAGACGATGATGTTCAGGCGGCCCTCGATGCACGCTCGCAGGAAGCGCACGCTGCGCTCGTCGAGCGTGCCGAAGCCAACCAGGTCGGCGGCCATGAACGGGTCGGTCGCGAACTTCCGGATGGTGAGGAACGGTCCGTCGATCGCCAGCGGCGGGATGATCGCGTTGACTCGCGAGCCGTCGGGCAGGCGGGCGTCGACCATCGGGGAGGACTCGTCGATGCGCCGGCCGACCGCGGTCACGATCTTGTCGATCACCCGGCGGACGTGCTGGGCGTCGACGAACCCGGAAGCCACCTCGACGACCTTGCCGGCCCGCTCGGCGAACACGATGTCCGGGCCGTTGACCATGACCTCGGTGACGCTGTCGTCGTTCAGCAGGTCCTCGATCGGGCCGTAGCCGATCACATCGTTGCGGATGTCTCGGGCGAACTGGTCGTACAGGCCGTCGTCCACCGGGATGCCCGCAGCCGCGAACGCGTCGGTGATGGTGTCCTTCAGCTGGTCCTCGAGCTCGGCGTCCGCGACCGCGTCGTCGAAGAGCATCGGACCGAGCTCCTTGATGACGCGCCTGTGCACCTCGGCGTGCACGTCGGGCGGGAGGCTCGGGCGCGGGGTGGGCGGAGCCGGCGGCGGGTTGGGCAGCAGCACGTCGG
>DATCYI010000328.1:0-3224 GCA_036570385.1 Acidimicrobiales bacterium
CCGACGAGGAGCGACCGGTGCCGACGGAGCCCGCCCCCGCCGCCGGCTGACCGGCGGGTCTACCTTCGGACCATGACGTCCGAAGGGGTTGGCGGCGATCTCGGTGGCGATCCGGCGTGCTGGGCCGGCGTCGCGGATGACGAGCGGGCCCTGGTCGTCGACCTCGGCCCGCGCCTCGAGGAGCCCGGCGACGGAGTGCACTGGACGCTCGAGCCCGACAGCCAGCTCAACACCAACCTGGTGCGGCTCGACCCGGGTCACTCGATCGGCGAGCACACCAACGACGAGGTCGACGTGATCATCGTCGTGCTCGCGGGCGCCGGCCACGTGCTGCTCGACGGCCGTCACGTGCCGGTGCGGCCCCACACCCTCGTCCATGCACCCACCGGCGCGGCACGCTCCATCCACGCCGGCGACTCGGGCCTGTCCTACCTCACGGTCCACCGCCGCCGCCCGCGCGGCCTCACCATCGGCTGACCGCCAGGGCGGTCACTCGCCGGTGGTGCCATCGATGTGCTCGCGAAGGATGTCGAGGTGGCCCAGGTGTCGGGCCGTCTCCTCGAGGAGGTGCACCAGCGCCCAGCGCAGCGTGAACTCGCGGTCGCCCCTCGCGGGATCGTCGAGCTGGTGCGCGTCCGTGATGGCCCGAGACCGGGCGCAGGATGCCTCGTAGCGGGCGACCACCTCGGCGAGCGGCACGGTGCGGGCTTCCTTGAACTCCCAGTCGGGATCGACGTCCCAGTCGGCCGCGGCCCACACATCGGGGTCGGGCTGGCCGGCGAAGCGAACCGCGAACCAGCTGTCCTCCACGACGGCCAGGTGGTTGACCAACCCCGCGATGTTCGACTCCGAGCGCATCGGGCGGGCGATGGCGCGGTGCTGAGCCAGATCGCTGACCTTGTCGACGACGCGGTCGCGGTACCAGTCGAGCATCTCGGTGAGCATCGTGCGCTCGTCGGCGCTGCGGACCGGCGGCATGTCCTTCTCGCCGGTGTCGATCGGTGCCGGGGTGCCCCGCTCGGCGGCTGAGCGCACGACGCAGAGCTCGTTGCCCTCCGGGTCGGCGAGCACGGCCCAGCCGGCGCCGTCGGGCTTGCGCTGGTCGTCGATCAGGGTGGCGCCCAGCGCCAGGACCCGCTCGACCTCCGCGTCGCGGGGCTGGTCGGGCATCAGGTCGAGATGGACGCGGTTCTTCACCGTCTTGCCCTCGGGCACCGGCAGGAAGAGCAGCGCCGGGTGGTGGCCCTTGGGATCGATGATCAGCGCCTCGGGGTCGTCCGGACTGTTCGGGTTGTCGGGGTCGTCGGTGAAGCCGAGGGCCGCCTTCCAGAACTCCGCGAGCGCGAGCGGGTCGTGGCAGTCGAACGTGATCGTCGTGATTCGTGAAGCCATGTCGGCGCGACGGTAGTGACCCGACCTCCGGGACGCCGTGGCGGTTTATCGGGGCGCGCGACCCACCAGTAGGTTCGCCCCTCGTGCACGTCCGAGCGCTGACCTCCGAAGATCTCCCCGCGGTTCTGGTGCTGAACCGAGATCACGAGGAGATGCTCTCCCCGCTCGACGCCGACCAGCTCGCGACGCTGGTGGACATCTCCCTTGCCTCATGGGTGGCCGAGGTCGACGGTGCCATCGTGGGCTTCGCCATCTGCCTTGGCCCGGGCGCCGCCTACGCCAGCGACAACTACCGCTGGTTCACCGAGCGGTACGACGACTTCGTCTACCTCGACCGCATCGCGGTCGACTCCTCCGCACGCCGCGCGGGCGTGGGCGGCGCGCTGTACGACGCGCTCGACGCCCTCGCGTCCGAGCGCCGGGTGCCGGCTCTCTGCGAGGTGAACCTCGTGCCGCGCAACGACCCCTCGCTCGCGTTCCACGCCACTCGCGGCTTCGAGTGCGTCGGCGAGCTGGCCCACGACGGCGGCAAGGTCGTCCGCATGTTCGCCCGCCCCCACGACCGCTGAGCGCGCTGGCGACCGGCACTCAGCCGGGTTCGGCGGGCTCCGCCGGGTCTTCGATGTCGTCGGACACCACGCCCTCGGCAGGTGAGTCGGTGGGGACGCCGTCTACGGACTCGTCGTCATCATCGTTCGCGAGATCCGGCGGGGGCTCGGGTACAGGTGCCATGAGCGCGCGCTACCCGACCGCCGGTGGGGCGAGACGGCACCGCGTGGAACTCGCGCCACGACCGCGCATAGTGGACGCGACAACCACAGCCGATCACTGGGAGACGTCATGCGATTCCCCAAGCGAGACATGCCCGCCCGCATCGCCACGGGTGCCTTCATCCTCCACGCCGGCTGGGAGAAGTGGCGCGGCGACGAGGAGACCGCCAAGGGCATCCACGGCATGGCGGTGGGCACGTACCCGTTCCTGAAGGACATGGAGCCCACGCGCTTCCTGAAGCTCCTCGCCGCGGCCGAGATCGGCGTCGGCACGGCGCTGCTCGCACCGTTCGTGCCGAGCCGCCTGGCGGGCACGGCCCTGACCGGCTTCGGCACCGGCTTGCTCGGCCTCTACGCGCGCACGCCGGGCCTGCGGCGCGAGGGCAGCATCTGGCCGACGCAGTCGGGGATCGGCATCAGCAAGGACTCCTGGCTGGTCGGGATCGGCCTGAGCCTCATGGCCAGCCACGACGCCGACGACGCGGAGAGCTGAGCTCCAGGGGTTCCCGGCCCGGCCAGTAGCCCGCCGCTACCGTGCGACGCAGGCGCGCGGAGCGCGCCGAGCGACAGAGGGGGCAAGGCGAATGTTCGGGACAGGTCACGGAGCGGCGCGGCGATCGCCACGTAGGCAGGCAACGAGGATCCTCACGGCGGCGGCAGCCCTGGTCCCCACGATCCTGGTGGCTCCGGCCATGGGATCGGGCGCGGCCGGAGCGGCGAGCTCAGAGGTCGTGTCGCTGCGGCAGGCGGCGACCGACCCGGGCACGGAGCTCACCGCCGAGATCCGCCGCACCGAGTACGGCATCCCGCACATCAAGGCCGACGACTGGGCCGGGCTCGGCTACGGGTACGGCTACGCCTTCGCCGAGGACAACGCCTGCCTGCTCGCGGAGATGGTGGTGACCGCCCGGGCCGAGCGCTCGGCGTTCTTCGGCGACAGCGCCGACAACCTCGCCGACGACCTCTTCCACCAGCAGCTGATCGACCTCCGGGTCATCGAGGACACCCTCGCCACGCCGGCCGACGCGCCCGCGCCCGGCCCCAGCCAGCGCGTGCGCGACC
>DATCYI010000329.1:0-5559 GCA_036570385.1 Acidimicrobiales bacterium
GTGGAGCACCGAGGTGAGGTCGCGGTGCGCGGCTCGATCATCGACGTGTTCCCGTCCACCGCCGACCGCCCGGTGCGCATCGACCTGTGGGGCGACGAGGTCGACCGCCTCACCGAGTTCTCGGTCGTCGACCAGCGCGCCACCGACCCGCTCGAGTGCGCCGAGGTGTTCGGCTGCCGCGAGCTGCTGCCCACCGACGAGGTGCGGGAGCGAGCCGAGAAGCTGATCTCGCTCGAGCCGTGGGGCCGCGAGCAGTGGGAGCGCCTCGCCCAGGGCCAGACCTTCGACGGCATGGAGTCGTGGCTGCCGTGGCTCACAGAGGGCCATCACCTGCTGTTCGACCTCGTCGGCTCCGACGCCCTCGTGCTCCTGCTGGAGCCGCGCCGGATGCGCGACCGCGCCGCCGACCTCCTCGCCGAGGAGGCCGACCTGGCAGCCACCCTGGCCAAGACGTGGGGGGCGATCCCCGACGGCGACGACTCCGCCGAGTCGTTCCCACGGCTGCACCTGCCCTTCGACCGGCTGCTGTCCCACAGCGACGCGCCGGCGTGGACGGTCACCACCGCACCGGAGGGCCCCGACGTCGCCACCATCACGTCGATGGGCGTGGCGGTGTCGGCCGGCGACGCCGAGCGCGTCGTCCGCCAGCTGGCCGAGCTGCAGGGGGATGGCTACGAGATCGTGGTGGCCGCCGAGGGCGAGGGCTCCGCAGCCCGCCTGCGCGAGCTGCTGTCGAGCCACGGGGTGGCGGCGAGCTACGACATCACGTCGCTCGAGCGGGGCTGCATCCTGCCGGCCATCAAGCTCGCCGTCATCGCCGAGCACGACCTCACCGGCCGGCGCCGGGCCCACCGCAAGGCCCGAGTCCGCAAGCGCGACGCCCAGGGCTTCTTCGACGACCTCAAGCCGGGCGACCACGTGGTGCACCACCAGCACGGCGTCGCCCGCTACGCCGGCATGGTCAAGCGGGCCATCGGCGGCGTCGACCGCGACTACCTGCTCCTCGAGTACAAGGGCGACGACAAGCTCTACGTCCCCTCCGACCAGATCGACGCCGTGCGCCACTACACAGGCGGCGACTCGCCGGCGCTGAGCCGCCTCGGCGGCGACGGCTGGCAGAAGGCCAAGGCCAAGGTCCGCTCCGTCGTCTCGGAGATCGCCCAGGAGCTCGTGGTGCTCTACCAGAAGCGCCTCGCCGCCCCCGGCCACGCTTTCGCCGAGGACTCGCCCTGGCAGCACGAGCTCGAGGAGAGCTTCCCCTTCCAGGAGACGCCCGACCAGCTCACGGCCATCGCCGACGTGAAGGGCGACATGGAGGCAGAGCACCCGATGGACCGCCTCGTGTGCGGCGACGTCGGCTTCGGCAAGACCGAGGTGGCGATCCGCGCCGCGTTCAAGGCGGTGCAGGACGGCAAGCAGGTGGCGATCCTCGTGCCCACCACGCTGCTCGCCCAGCAGCACCACCAGACGTTCTCCGACCGCTTCGCCGGCTACCCGATCCGGGTCGAGGTGCTGTCGCGCTTCCTCACGGCGAAGCAGGCCAAGGAGGTCATCGCCGGTGTGCGCGCCGGCGAGGTCGACGTCGTCGTCGGCACCCACCGACTGCTGAGCGAAGGGGTCGAGTTCAAGGACCTGGGTCTGCTCGTGGTCGACGAGGAGCAGCGCTTCGGCGTCGGCCACAAGGAGCAGATCAAGCAGCTGAAGACCGGCGTCGACGTGCTCACGCTGTCCGCCACGCCGATCCCCCGCACGCTGGAGATGAGCCTCACCGGCATCCGCGACCTCACGCTGCTCAACACGCCTCCCGCCGAGCGGATGCCGATCCTCACCTACGTCGGCGAGTACGACGACCGCGCCGTCGCCGAGGCGATCCGCCGCGAGCTGCTGCGCGAGGGCCAGGTCTTCTACGTCCACAACCGCGTGCAGGACATCGAGAAGACGGCCAACCACGTGCGCGACCTCGTGCCCGAGGCCCGGGTGGCGATCGCCCACGGGCAGATGGACGAGGGCACGCTCGAGCAGCTCGTCCTCGCCTTCGCCGAGGGCGACTACGACGTGCTCGTCTGCACGACGATCATCGAGTCGGGCATCGACATGCCCACCGTCAACACGCTCGTGGTCGACCGCGCCGACATGCTCGGCCTCGGTCAGCTCCACCAGCTGCGGGGGCGGGTGGGCCGCTCCGGGCAGCGGGCCTACGCCTACCTCTTCGTCCCGCAGGACCGCGTGCTGAGCGAGGACGCCTACGAGCGTCTGAAGACGATCGGCGAGGCCACCGAGCTCGGCTCCGGCTTCAAGATCGCCATGCGCGACCTCGAGATCCGCGGCGCCGGCAACCTGCTCGGCACCGGCCAGTCGGGCCACATCGCGGCAGTCGGGTACGACCTCTACTGCCAGA
The DNA here is from genome assembly GCA_036570385.1 of Acidimicrobiales bacterium. Taxonomy (GTDB): domain Bacteria; phylum Actinomycetota; class Acidimicrobiia; order Acidimicrobiales; family VFJN01; genus VFJN01. The sequence goes on from DATCYI010000329.1 coordinate 2,399, forward strand.
TGGTGAGCGAGGCGGTGGCCGAGCTGAAGGGCGAGCCGCTGCGCGAGCCCGCCGAGATCAAGCTCGACGTGCCCGTCGCCGCCAACCTGCCCCGCGAGTACGTCGCGAAGGAGGAGCTGCGGCTCGAGGCGTACCGCCGTCTGGCGGCGGTCACCACCGACGCGGAGGTCGACGACATCCGCGCCGAGTGGGAGGACCGCTACGGGCCGCTGCCGCCCGAGGCCGAGGAGCTGCTGTCGGTGGCTCGCCTCCGCGCCGAGGCCGTGCGCCTGGGCATCCGCGAGCTCACGATCGTCAAGGGCAGCGGCTGGGGCGCGCCATCCACCGCCCGCATCGCCCCGCTGCCGCTGAAGACCAGCCAGCAGATCCGCCTCAAGCGGCTGCACCCCAAGGCCATCTTCAAGGAAGCCGACCAGCAGCTGGTCCTCCAGATCCCGCCCAAGGCCCACCCCTCCGAGCACCTGGTCCAGCTCCTCCGCGACCTGATCCCGGCCGAGGACCCCGTCCCCGCCTGAGCTGAGCCTCCCGTCAGGCGCCTGGTCGGCGCTCCACCTGGAGCACGCGCACGGGCACCCGTGGGGGTGGCCGGAAGGCGTGGCGGGGCATCGTCGACTCGAGCACTGTCGCGAACGTCTGGCTCCACCGCCGCGCCCCTGGCGCGGCGTCCCCGCCCCAGCGCCGCGCCGCCTGGTCCTGCAGAACCAGGCGAGCTGACACCAGCCGGCTGCCCGGCTGCAGCAGGCGACGGAGCATCGGCGTCGTGACCGCGAACGGTGGGTTGGCCACCACGTGGAACGGACGGCGGGGGAGGCGCAGGTCGGCTGCGTCGGCCTGCACCACGACGATCGCCCGGCCGAACCTGTCACGCAGGGCCTGCGCTCGCTTCGGATGCGCCTCCACGGCGATCACCCGCGCGCCGCGCTCGAGCAGCGGGGCGGTGATGGCGCCGGTGCCCGCGCCGATGTCGAGGACGGTGTCGCCGCGCTCGATCCGGGCGTCAGCTACGAGGCGCTCGGCCCAGCGGTCGTCCAGCTCGTGCCAGCCCCAGCGCCGCTGCTGCGCGGCCACGGAGGCGCACCGTGAACATCGTGATCGTCATGGGCCCAGTCCATCGACGTCCCGCCGTCCGCACAAGCGAGTATCCGGGCGACTTCGGACCGGTCGGCGCTCTCCCGTAGGCTTGCGCACCGTGCTCCGTCGACTGATGCTCCCCGCTCTGGCCGGTCTAACGCTGGTCGCCACCGCCGGCTGCGCCGACGACGTCTCGCCTGCGGCGCGGGTCGACGGCGTCGCCATCCCGAACGACGAGCTGCTCGACGAGGTCGAGCAGTGGGGCAACAACTCCACGTTGCTGCAGGCCGTGCAGTTCCCCGAGGAGCTGGCCCAGGGAGAGGCGCCCGAGAGCTGGTCGACGGAGCTGGTCGGCTTCGTCCTCGGCTCGCGGGTGGGCTTCGAGCTGCACCGCGCCGAGTTCGAGGAGCTGGGCCTGGAGCTCGACGACGAGCAGCGCGAGGGCGTTCGCGGTCAGCTCTTCGGTGATCCGGCCGTCACCGAGCAGGTGTTCGAGGGGTTCACCGACGACTACGGCGACGAGCTCGTCGACAGCGTCGCCCGCCAGATCGCAGTGCAGGACGAGCTCGGCGAGGAGTACTCCGCCTGGGTCGACGAGGCCTACGCGGATGGCGAGGTCGACATCAACCCCCGCTACGGCACCTGGGACCCGGTCGCGGGCCGGGTCGTGGCCCCCGAGGGCCCGATCACCCGCACCACCGAACCCGCCTTCCCCACCGGCGGATGACCCGAGGCAATAGGTTCCATGCCCCGGCTCTCGAGGCAATGAGTTCCACATGCGGAACCTATGACCTCAACCTCTGCTGAACGGAACCTATTGCCTCGCGTCGTGGTGGTGGGTCTGGGGCCGGCGGGGCCGGACCTGCTGACGGCGGGGACGCTCGACGCCATCGGCGCGGCGTCGCGGAGGTTCCTGCGGACTCGACGGCACCCGGCCGCGGTGGCGGTCCCGGACGCCGAGGACTTCGACGCGGTCTACGAGGCGAGCGCATCCTTCGACGAGGTCTACGCGGCGATCGTGGAGGCGGTGGTTGCGGCCGCGGAGGCAGACGGCGAGGTCCTCTACGCGGTGCCGGGCTCGCCAGTGGTCGCCGAGCGCACGGTGGAGCTGCTCCACGCCGACCCGCGGGTCGAGCTCGAGGTCCTGCCAGCGCTCTCGTTCCTCGACCTCGCGTGGGCCCGCCTCGGAGTCGACCCCGTCGCCCTGGGGGCGCGGATGGTCGACGGTCGCCGATTCGCGGTCGAGGCCGCCGGCGAGCGCGGCCCGCTGCTCGTCGGCCAGTGCGATCGGCCCCACGTGCTCTCCGACATCAAGCTCTCGGTCGAGGACGGGCCGCTGGTCACCGTGCTCCAGCGCCTGGGCCTGCCCGATGAGTCGGTGCGGGAGGTCGCATGGGACGACCTCGACCGCGCGTTCGAGCCCGACCACCTCACGTCGCTGTGGATCCCGGAGCTGGGCGAGCCCGTGGCCGGCGAGGTGGCTCGCTTCCACGAGCTGGTCCGCACGCTGCGGGCCGAGTGCCCCTGGGATCGCGAGCAGACCCACGCGAGCCTCACGCGCCACCTGCTGGAGGAGACCTACGAGGTCCTCGACGCCATCGAGCACGTGGACGAGGACACCGGTGAGGGCTTCGAGCACCTCGAGGAGGAGCTGGGCGACCTCCTCTTCCAGGTCGTGTTCCACGCGGTCCTCGCCGCCGAGGAGGGGCAGTTCACCCTCGCTGACATCGCCCGCGGCATCCACGACAAGCTCGTGGCCCGGCACCCCCACGTGTTCGATCCGGACGCAGAGGCGACCGACGTGGCCCAGCTCAGCACCGACTGGGAGAAGGCCAAGGTCGCCGAGAAGGGCCGGGCAAGCGTGATGGACGGCATCCCGGCGGCGCTGCCGGCGCTGGCCTACGCCGCCAAGATCCAGAAGAAGGCGGCCAGCCAGTCGGTCGACTGGCGCACCCTGGCGGCCGGCATCGGCCCGGGCTCCTGGGCCGAGCGGCTGCTCGACCTGGTCGACAAGGCCCGCACCGCCGGCCGCGACGCCGAGACCGACCTGCGACGCGCCGCCATCCAGCTGCGCGACGCCTACATCGCCA
>DATCYI010000330.1:0-3261 GCA_036570385.1 Acidimicrobiales bacterium
CGCCGACGTCGCCACGATCGCGTCGGCCGGCGGAGCGGTGCTGGCCGACCGGGTCGGCTCGCCGCCTTCGCTCGCGAACCCGAAGGTCCTGATCGGCCCGGAGGGCGGCTGGACCGACGCCGAGCGGGCGCTGGCCCCACCCGTGGCTCTCGGCGATCTCGTGCTGCGAGCGGAGACCGCGGCGATCACCGCCGGCGCGATCTTCGCCGCTCTCCGTTCCGGGCGGGTCCGCCCTCTTGACCACAACTGACCGAATTCGACCACTCTTCGTGGCATCTCACGGAGGGTGGTTGTTCGTGGTCACGCATCGCGCGTAGTCTGACGCTCAGGAACGCTGCCGGACTGGCTCCGGGGCGACAGCGTTGGGCGAGCTCCGCTGAGTCGGAGCCTTGGAGGGAACCAGTGAGCGAGATCGAGATCGACGGCGCGTACGCCGGCAAGGTCGGCGGGCGCCTGCGGGCCATACGCCGTCAGAAGCACCTGTCCCTCCAGGACGTCGAGGCCGCCTCGAACCTGGAGTTCAAGGCATCGGTGCTCGGCGCCTACGAGCGCGGGGAGCGGGCCATCTCGGTGCCGCGCCTGCAGCGCCTCGCCCGCTTCTACCGAGTGCCGGTCGACCAGCTCCTCCCGGGCGACGACGGCCCCGACTTCGGGCCGCGGCCCGGCGACACCGACATCGTGATCGACCTCACCGACGGCGCCGCGGCCACCCGCTCCGACGACCGGCCAGTGAAGATCAAGATCGACCTCACCGCCATCGAGCGCCTCAACGGCACCGAGTCCGACATGCTCACCCGCTACCTGCGGATGATCCAGGTGCAGCGCGGCGACTTCAACGGCCGGGTGCTCACCGTGCGCCGCGACGACCTCCGCGCCATCGCCTGCATCCTCGACGTCGCCCCCGACGCCGCGCCGGCCCGGCTGGAGCAGCTCGGCTTCATGTCGACTCCCGTTGCCGTCTGACCCACGTCGATCCCCGGCATGCTGACGGGGTGACCAAGCCCTTCGGGGTCTACCTCCACGTGCCGTTCTGCGCGGCGCGCTGCGACTACTGCTCGTTCGCTACGTGGACCGACCGCCACCACCTCACCGACGCGTACCTGGCTGCCTGCCGGGTCGACGCCGACCGCCTGGTCGCTGCCGGCATGCCCCCGGCCACGTCGATCTTCGTGGGCGGCGGCACGCCGTCGATGGTGCCTCCCGGCGATCTGGTGGCGGTGCTCGACCGGGTGCCACGCGCCCCGGGCTGCGAGGTCACCGTCGAGTGCAACCCCGACACCGTCAGCGAGGAGCTCGTCAGCACCTACCGGGCGGGGGGCGTCACCCGGCTGTCGTTCGGCGTGCAGTCCACGTCGGCGCACGTGCTCGCGGCGCTGGGTCGCACCCACGACCGCGCCAACGTCGAGCGCTCCGTCGAGCTCGCTCGTGCCGCGGGTTTCGAGTCGTTCAACCTCGACCTGATCTACGGCGGTGCGGGTGAGACGCTCGACGACTGGCGGGCCACGCTCGAGGACGTGGTAGCCCTCGACCCGCCCCACGTGTCGGCCTACGCCCTGACCGTGGAGGCGGGCACGCCGCTGGCCGACGATCCCGCCCGCCACCCCGACGACGACGACCAGGCCGACAAGTACCTCCTCGCCACGGAGGTGCTGGGCGCCGCCGGCCTCGATTCCTACGAGATCTCCAACTGGTCCAAGCCCGGCCACGAGTGCCGACACAACCTCCTCTACTGGACGATGGGCGAGTACCAGGGCATCGGGTGCGCGTCGCACTCCCACCGGGACGGACGTCGCTTCTGGAACCTGCGCACGCCCGACCGCTACATCGCGGCGGTCGAGTCGGGCGCCACGGTGGAGGCTGCCGACGAGCGCCTGCCCGAGCCCGAGCGCCGGCTCGAGGCGCTGCAGCTGTCGATCCGCACCCGCCACGGCGTGCCCGCGGCCGCGCTCGACGCCGACGAGCTGCCGGGCCTGGTGGAGCCGTCACCGGACGACCCCGACCGCCTAGTCCTCACCGTCGACGGCCGCCTCCTCGCCAACGAGGTGGCTCTGCGCCTCAAGGACCCCCGACTGAGCAGCTGAGCCGCTCGAGACGGCGCAGCGCCTGGCGTCAGGGGCCGTAGGGGCGGTCGCCGGCGATGCTGATGCGGTCCATCACCCGGGGTTGGGGGTGGTAGTCGCTGCTGGCGTAGTGCTGGGTGGCCCGGTTGTCCCAGAGCGCCACCGCGCCGGGTGTCCACGCGAAGCGGCACTGGTACTCAGGGCGGTGCATCTGCTCGTAGAGGCGGAGCAGGAGCGCGTCGCTCTCCGCCTCGTCGAGGCCGACGACGTGCTGGGTGAAGATCCGGTTCACGAAGAGCGTCTTGCGACCGGTCTCGGGGTGGACCCGCACCACCGGGTGCTCGACAGCAGGGAACCGCGGCGAGAGCTCCTCGACCAGCTCGGCGGGCATCGCCACGCCGAAGCTCTGGCGCCAGTCGTGCACGGCGACCATTCCGTCGATGCGCTCCTGCAGCTCCTCGGGCAGGCCGTCGTAGGCCGCCGCCGCGTCGGCCCAGAGGGTGTCGCCGCCGACCGGGGGGATCTCCACGGCTCGCAGCACCGCCCCGAACGAGGGCGCCTCGTGCCAGGTGATGTCGGCGTGCCACTCGTTCTCCACGCCGGGCGACGCCTCGTCCTTGGCGAGGGTGACGACGTCGGGGGAGTCCTGCGTCTTGCCGGGCTGCACGTGCTTGTAGAAGGGGTGGCTCTCCAGCTCGCCCCACCGGGCCGCGAAGTCGCGCTGCTGGTCCTGGCTGATGTCCTGGTCGCGGAAGAACAGCACCTTCCACTCGAGCAGGGCCCGGTGGATCTCGGCCTGGAGCTCGTCGTCGACGTCGGCCAGGTGCACGCCTGTCACCTCGGCCCCGATGGTGGGGGTGAGGGCACGCAGCGAGAACCGCTCGTAGGGGCGGTCGTCGAAGCCTTCGGGGGTGCGACGGGCGACACGGGGTCCCATCGAGTCGAGCTGCAGCATCGGTGTCTCCTAGTCGAGGGCGGCGAGGGTGGCAGTGGACGGGGGAGCGGACAGCAGGGCGTGGCAGAGGTCGACCAGGTCGGCGGTCTGGGCCGTGGGCGCGAGGCGCGCCTCGGTGGAGCCCTCGGCCGCCGCCAGCGACGACACCAGCAGGCCGACCGCGTGGTCGATGCGGCGCTGCCGCAGCACCTCTGGCACGTGGGCCAGCGCGGCGCTGATGCGGCGGTGCACCTCGCGGTAGCTGGC
>DATCYI010000331.1:0-1858 GCA_036570385.1 Acidimicrobiales bacterium
TCGACAGGCCCAGCGTGATCACCGCCACCGGGAGCGCCTCGGGCAGCACCAGGGCGAGGGCCGGCACGGTCACGAGGTTCATGCCGAAGCCGAGCGAGCCCTGGATGGTGGCGCCGACGAAGGTGGCCAGCGCGGCCACGACCACAGCACCGATCGTCACGTCCACCCGCGGTCTCCTCACCTGGTGCGTCGGCTTCGCGGCGCCCGCCAGGATCGCCCACGGTGGTCCCGCGCTACCAACCAGATCGCGGGCATCGGCACGCTGCTCCGGCTCGGCGGGTACACCGTGGACATGGATCGCCTGCCTGTGGCCACGTTCGACCTGCCCGCCGCCGAGCTGCGACGGGGCTATCGCTCGGCGATCTACTTCCACCGGGCTCGCCGCATCGCCGCCGCTCACCCCGAGATCGACCAGCGGCGGGTGCTCATGCAGGTCTTCCAGAAGCGCGACGCCGTGCTCTGCGGCATCGACGAGGCCATCGCCGTGCTGCGAGTCGGCACCGGGCGCTGGCGCGACGAGCACGCCGCCGAGCAGCTCTTCGATCGGTTCCTGGAGGCCAAGTTCGCCTCCCGGGGCGCCGGGCGGGACAACCGACGAGCGGCCGTGAAGGCCACGATGGAGCTGGAGGAGCAGCTCGACGACCAGTGGATCGGCGAGTGGTCGGAGCTCGCGGTGACGGCCCTGCACGACGGCGACGCGGTGAGCCCGTGGGAGACCGTCGCCCACATAGATGGCCGCTACTCCTCCTTCGCCCACCTCGAGTCGGTCTACCTCGGCGTGCTGGCTCGCCGGACGCTGGTGGCCACCAACACCCGCCGGGTCGTCGAGGCTTCGAACGGCAAGCCCGTCTTGTTCTTCGCCGACCGCTTCGACCACTGGTCGACCCAGGGCGGCGACGGCTACGCAGCGCACGTCGGCGGGGCGGCGAGCGTGGCTTCCGACGCGATGGCGGCCTGGTGGGGCGAGCGGGCCATGGGCACCATCCCCCACGCCCTCATCGCGTTCTTCGACGGCGACACCGTTGCCGCGACCGGTGCCTTCCAGCACGAGTTCCCGAGTGCTGACCTCATAGCGCTCGTCGACTTCGACAACGACTGCGCGGCCACGGCGCTGGCCTGCGCCGAGGAGTTCGGCCCAGCGCTGTGGGGAGTGCGCATCGACACCAGCGAGAACATGGTCGATCGCTCGATCGCCGGCGACAGCACGCAGCCGGTGGGCCGACCGATCGGCGACTTCCGGCCCACCGGGGTGAACCCGGTCCTGGTGGAGCACGTGCGGGCGACGCTCGATCGGGCCGGGCACGAGCACGTCCGCATCATCGTGTCGGGCGGCTTCAACCCCGAGCGCATCACCGAGTTCGAAGCCCTCGATGTGCCGGTCGACGCCTACGCCGTGGGCTCCAGCCTCCTCCGGGGCCAGAACGACTACACCGCCGACATCGTGTCTCCGACCTCGAAGGCGGGGCGCTGGCTGCGCCCCAACCCCCGCCTCGCCCCGGTCATCGACGGCTGACCCACCACGGCACCGACCAGCCGGTCAGGACAGGGGGAGGGCTACCTGGGGGCCGGCGTCGGGGACGACCACCAGCTGGCCGTAGGACAGTGCCGCCCAGCGGTCGGCGAAGCGCAGCGCCCGCTCCACTCCCTGCGAGCCCTCGACCTCGGTGCGGCTCACGACCTCGAGCGCACCACCGGCGAACGACACCTCGACGATCTCGCTTCGCGGCTGGGATCCTCCACCGCTCACGCACGGATCGGACCAGATCTGATCGAGCTCTCGGTAGATGGCGTCGGTCGCCTGCTCGGTGATGGTGCCCTGCAGCTGGCGCTCGAGCTCCGCCGCCCGCTCGAGCCGCTG
>DATCYI010000332.1:0-7347 GCA_036570385.1 Acidimicrobiales bacterium
CAGCCCCAGCAGCCGACGGCGGGCCCGCAGGCTGCCGCTGCGCCCGGAGCGCCCGGCCCGCAGTGGGATGAGGCCCGCGGCACCTACATCCAGTGGGACCCCGCCCAGGGCGCGTGGCTCCAGTGGGACGCCCCGACCTCCGCCTGGATCCGGATCCCGGGCCAGTAGCGGTGGCGTCGCACACGATCGACCCTGACGGGTTGCCCTACGCGCTCGACGCCCTCCCCAAGAAGGACGACATCGGCGCCGACGGGTTCTTCGCCGTCGACATGCGGGCCGGGCGGGTCACAGCTGTCGAGCCGTTCCCGGAGGCCCGCAAGCCGGCCTGGAAGCTGACCGTCGACTTCGGCCCGCTGGTCGGCACTCTGCGCACCAGCGCGCAGATCACCAACTACACGGCCGACGAGCTGACCGGCCGCATGGTGGTCGGCGCCGTGAACCTCGGCACGAAGCGGATCGCCGGGTTCACCAGCGAGTTCCTGGTGCTCGGCGCCCTCGACCCTGACGGCACCGTGCGTCTTCTGGCGGTCGAGGAGGGTGTCGAGCCCGGCGCCCCGGTGGCGTGACCTTGCGCCTGCCCCGCCTGGCCGTCGCGCTCGCCGCGTGCTCTCTCGTGCTCGGCGCCTGCTCCGACGACGGCGGGGAGGACGCCGACGGCCGGGACCTCGAGTCCACCACGACGGCCCCGCCCACGAGCACCACCACCCCCGAGGTCACCACCACCACGATCCCGCCGTGCCCTGATGTAGCAGCGGAAGAGGGTGGAGAGGCACCGCAGGAGACCGCCGCCGACGTGGACGGCGATGGTCGCGACGACCAGCTGGTCAGCTACCGCACGGGAGGAGACGCCTGGCGCCTGGAGGTGGAGCTCGCCCGCGGTGGCGGTGCGGCGCTCGACCTGGCCAGCTTCGGCGGAGCGGTCGGCGTGATGGGCGGATCGGACCTCGACGGCGACGGCGCCGCTGAGATCTGGGCCCGCACCGGGGCCGGCGCCTCGACGACGATCGTCAGCCCGTTCAGCGTCGAGGGCTGCGATCTCGCGCAGGTCACCTTCTCCACCGGCGAGCCGGCCGAGCTGCCGGTCGGCGGGAGCGTGGGCACGGCATCAGGCGTGGAGTGCACCGACGACGGCCAGCTGCTGGCGTTCACCGCGTCCTACACCGGCGACGGCACGACCGAGACCTACCAGGTCACCACCGTCGCCTACCGGCTCGAAGACGGCGTCCTGGCCGAGCAGGAGCGCTCCGCCACCGAGGTCCTCGCCAACGACCCCGAGTTCCTGCGCTACACGTCCTTCGACTGCGGCCCCGTCACCCTCTGACCACGTCGACCTCCGCGTCGATCACCGTCCCCCACCGAACCTGCGAACCTCCGTCGACCGGACGACGACACGCTGTCGCACGTTTCATCGCACCCGCAGTCCCTAGACGAACCTGCGAACTTCAGTCGGCCAGACGACGACAGGCTGTCGCAGGTTTCGACGACGACACGCAGTCGCACGTTCATCGCACCCGCAGTCCATAGACGAACCTGCGAACCTCCGTCGGCCAGACGACGACACGCTGTCGCAGGTTTCGACGACGACACGCTGTCGCACGTTCATCGCACCCGCACTCCTAGAAAACCTGCGAACTTCAGTCGGCCGGACGACGACAGGCTGTCGCAGGTTCGCGATGGTCGGGGCGGGTCAGCCGTGGTCGAGGATCGAGACGGAGCGGAGGCGGCGCTCCAGGTGGTGCTCGATGGCGCGGGTGGCGAGGTGGTCGATCTCGGACGTCGTCGCTGACATCGGCAGGTTCAGGGCAGAGCCGAGCCGCCCGCCCAGGATGTCCTGCAGCAGCTCGACGGCCGGCTGGGTGATGGCGGGACCCATGCGGTGCGCCGTGCAGCGGGTGCCGCCCGACTCGAGGTCGAAGGACACCAGGCCCTCCTCGACGCCGCACTCCACGCAGGCGTCGACGATCGGGCGGAAGCCCTCGAGGGCCAGGACCTTCAAGAAGAACGCCGGCACCACCAGCGGGCCGCTGTGGCCGGCCAGCGCCCGCAGCGCCCCGAGGAGCATCTGGTACAGCGCCGGGTTGGGCTCGCCCTCGAGGCCGAGCTGGTCGGCGGCTTCGAGCATCGACACCGCGCCGGTGAGGCGGTCGAGGTCGCCGCGGATGGCGCCGAAGTGGTCGATGGTCTCGGCCTGGTCGACGATGTGCAGCTCGCTGCGACCCTCGTAGAGCTGCAGCTGGATGTGGGTCGGCGGCTCGAGGCGGGCGCCGAAGCGGCTCTTGGTCTTGCGGACGCCCTTGGCCACCGCGCGTACCTTGCCGTGCTCTCGGGTGAGGACGCTGACGATGCGGTCGGACTCACCGAGCTTGTGGGTCCGCAGCACGATCCCCTCAGCGCGGTACAGGCCCATGCGCGAACGCTACTGGTCCACCCCTCCGAATCGGCGGTCTCGGCGCTGGTACTCGCGGACCGCCTCGAAGAGGTCCTCACGGCGGAAGTCGGGCCAGAGGGTCTCGGTGAAGATGAGCTCGCTGTAGGCCATCTCCCAGAGCAAGAAGTTGGAGATGCGGAACTCACCCGACGTGCGCACCACGAGGTCGGGGTCGGGCATGTCGGGCGCGTAGAGCCGTGACCGGATCGCCTTCTCGGTGATCTTGTCGGCCGGCGTGCCGTCGCGCACGAGCGCCTGCACAGCGTCGACGATCTCGGCCCGCCCGCCGTAGTTGAAGGCGAAGGTGAGGGTCATTCGGCGGTTGCCGGCGGTCATGGCCTCGGTGTCGTCGATGTGGCGCTGCACCCGCTTCGGCACCCGCCAGCCCTTGCGACCGATGAACCGAACTCGCACGCCCTTGCCGTCGAGCTCGTCGCGGCGGGTCAGCAGCAGTCGCTCGTTGAAGCCCATGAGGAAGCGCACCTCGTCGACCGGGCGACGCCAGTTCTCGGTGGAGAAGGCGTAGACGGTGAGCCATCGCACGCCGAGCTCCAGCGCGCCCTCGACGGCATCGAAGAGCGCCTCCTCCCCCGCCGCGTGGCCCTCTGTGCGCTTCAGGCCGCGCCGGGTGGCCCAGCGCCCGTTCCCGTCCATGACGCACGCGACGTGCGTGGGGATTCGGTCAGGATCGACTCCGGGGACTGGCACGCGGTCGAAACTAACGCGCCCGGGGTACTGGTCTCGCGTGTTCGACATAGCCCGGTGGCGGGCCCGCTGGCCGTGGCTCGATGCGATCCTCTGCGTCACCGATCGCTTCGGCGCGATCGGCGGCGGGCCGCTCTCGTCGTCGATCGCGCTGGCTGCGTTCGTCTCGCTGTTCCCGCTCCTGCTGGTGATCATCGCCGTGCTCGGCTTCGTGTCCTCGGGCGACAGCGACTTCGCCGGCACCCTCGTGCGCGACCTGGGGCTGAAGGGCCGCGCCGCTGAGACGGTGAACGACGCGCTCGGCACGGCCGAGGAGAGCCGGCGAGCCGCTTCCCTCGTCGGCCTCGTGGGCCTGCTGTGGTCGGGGCTCGGCGTGGTCGGGGCGCTGCAGACCGCCGTCAACGCCGCCTGGCAGGTCAAGGGCCGCGGCTTGATCGACAAGCTCTTTGCGCTGCGCTGGCTCCTCGGCGCCGGCGTCCTCTTCCTGGCCACCGCCGCGCTCGGCCCGCTCGCTCGGCTCGTGCCCGGTCCGGCGAAGCCGCTCACCGTCGCGCTCGGCCTCGTGCTCACGACGGTGCTGTTCCTGTGGACCTACACCTCGCTCGGCAACAGCCACGTGGGCTGGCGCGCCCACCTGCCCGGCGCAGTGCTGGTGGCGATGGGCGTCGAGCTCCTGAAGGTCATCGGTTCGGTGTACGTGCCGCGCGCCGTGGCATCGTCCTCCGCGCTCTACGGGTCGCTCGGCGTCGTGTTCGCGGTGCTGGCCTGGCTGCTGCTGTACGGGCGGCTGATCGTCTACGGCGCCGTGCTCAACGTGCTGCGCCACGAGTCGGAGGAGGGCACGGCGACGGCTCGCATCGAGGTGCCCCACGTAGCGGGCGAGGTGCCGCTCACCGCCACTCGAGGCGGCGCCGTCGACGAGGTGGTCGACGCGATCGACGAACCCTGATCCTGCGCCGGGTCAGGCGTCGTCGTCGTCGGGCACGGCCTCGGGTTCGGGCGAGATGCCGAGCAGGTCGCCCTTGCGGAACACGGTGACCGGTCCGTCCTCGCTGACCACGATGACTGTGGCGCGCGGGTCGTCGTAGCTGTAGCGCCGCGCGGAGGTGTGCCGCATCCCCTTGAAGCCCTCGACCTTGGACTCGGCCTCGGCGGTGGGCACGAGGCGCACGCCGAGCTGTCGCAGCGTGCCGCTCGCGTCGAAGATCCCCGCGCCGTCGATCTGGCGCAGGGCGTGGCGCAGCGGCGACAGGCTGAGCGGCCGCAGGATCTCGAGCGACGGAGGCAGCGGCAGCCGTGCCTCGGTGACCGGACCGGGACCGTCGTCGGGCCGGTAGATGATCAGCGCTCCGATGCCGAGCGAGCCGAGGTCGTGCACCGCGAACTCCAGCAGTGCCTCGAGCACGCGCGGATCGCCGTGGTCGGGGCGCATGGTGATGGCATCGACCCAGGTGGCCACCGGCGGCTCGTGGTACCAGTCGAAGCCGACCCAGCGCCACACCCCGGCCGGGCCGACGACCCGCACGGCGCCGGTCGGATGCCGCTGCACGAGGGTTGCTTGGAGGGCCTCGGCGAGGACGCCCAGGTCGCGCTCAGAGCCGGCCGGTCGGTCGAACACCGCCCAGGCGTCGACGCCGTCGGGCCGTCGGATCAGCCAGCTCGACAGGCCGTCGGTGAAGCGCCGGGCCCAGGCCAGCGGCTGCTCCCCGATCGGTCGCTCGACGATCTCGAGGCCGGTGCCCTCCCGCCACGTCGACAGGTCGGCACGAGGGTCGATGATCGCCCCGAGGCTGGCGACCTTGCGCTCGTGCACGCGGGGATGGATGGCGTGCTCCACCTCTTCGAGGAGGGCCATCTGCCAGCCCTCGGAGCCCGTGAACGCGAACCCGCTCTCCTCCAGCTCCGCCCGGAGCCGCCGGATCCTCGTGCCCCGCCTCGCATCTTTGATCGCATCGCCCATCGGGGCCGAGGTTACGGCCACGAGCTCGTGCCCCCACGCGGCGGCCGCTCCGATCAGAGGACGGGGTTCAGCTCGTGGTCGGCCACCGCCCCCGGGGCGCGACCGCCCAGCCAGGCCTTGCGATCGACCTCTTGGGCATCGGTGATGTCGGTGCCGACCCGGGCGCCGTCGGCGTAGTAGATGACGGTCATGACGGTGCGGAGCCGGTCGCTGTGGTTGCGCCCTGCCGAGTGCACCGTCCAGCCGGTGTGGAACGTGGCATCGCCGGCGCGCAGCGCTCCGTAGGTGTGGGTCGGCAGGTCTCGTTCCTCGATCAGCGCGGCGAGGTGGCGATCACCCTCCTTGCCGATGCCGGTGTCGCACAGCCGGCCGAGGAGGTGGGTGCCGCTGGCGAAGGTCATCGAGCCGACCTCGGCGGGCACGTCGACCAGCGGCATCCACATGGTGATCGTTCGGTCGGTGTCGAGCGGCCAGTAGTGGTGGTCCTGGTGCCAGGGCGTGCGACCTGCGCCCGGGCCCTTGCACAGCGCCTGGTCGTGGTAGAGGCGCACCCGCTCGACTCCGAGCAGCGCGGCTGCGGCAGAGGCGAAGCGGCGGGCCAGGACGAAGCGGGCGACGCGCTCGTCGAGCCGCCAGAGGTTGAACGCCTGCAGGAACGTGCCCTCGTAGCGACCCGGCTCTGCCAGCTCGTGCTTGTTCCAGGCCGTCGCCACGGCGAGCGACTCGATCAGCGGGAGGTAGGCGGCCGCGTCCGACTCGCTGGCCAGCTGGGGCAGCAGGGCGTGGCCCTCGGCTGCGAAGGAGCGCACCACCGCGGGCGGCAGCGTGGCCTCGTCGTCGAAGGCGGGGAGCGGCTCCGTGCTCGCCTGCTCGTCGATCGCGCTGTCGCTCATCAGGTCCCCCGGTCAAGCGTGTCCTAGTGCCCACTAAGTGTAAGCCAAGTGGGTACCATGCGACACCGACGACAGGACGCCGACGACAGGACGCCGATGAGCAGCGCTGCCACCGCCACCCGGCGGTCCCAGATCCTCGAAGCCGCGGCCGAGCTGTTCTCTGAGTCAGGCTCCGCCGGCACGAGCATCGCCGCCGTCGCCGCGCGGGTCGGGATCTCCGACGCGGGCGTGCTCTACCACTTCCCCACCAAGGAGCAGCTGCTGCTCGGCGTGCTCGGCCGCTACGCCCGCGGGGTCGAGGAGGACATCGAGGCCACCGGCGTGCGCGGGATCGAGCTGCTGCGCCTCGTGCGCGAGTGGGGCGCCGGCATGGAGGACACGCCCGAGGTGTCGGCGCTCCTGATCAAGCTCGGCGCCGAGCACCTGAGCGCCGACGGCTCCGCCGCCCGCCAGCTGCTGCAAGAGGCGTACCACCGCCTGCTCGACCGCTACATCTCCGCCTTCGCCACCGCCGCCTCCCGCGGCGACCTCCGCGCCGACCTCGACCCGGTGCACGAGGCGTCAGCGCTGGTCGCCCACCTCGACGGCATCCGCCTCCAGTGGTTCATGTCCGACCGCACCATCTCCATGGCCGACTCGGTCCGCCGCTACGTCGACGCCACCCTCGAGCGCCTCGCGCCCTGACGGCCGCTACCCGGCCGGGAGGTCGCTGCCGGGGACGACGGGGAGGAGCAGGCGGGAGCTGTTGGGGCCGCCGACGTAGACGGTGTTGACGGCGGGGATCGACGGCACGTGGAACGCCGAGGCGCCGACGATGTGCAGCCGGATCCGGTGACCGGCCTTGAACCGGTTGCCGATCGGCCACAGCTCCACGTGGTAGCGCCGGGTCTCCCCGATGCCGGCCGGGTGCGGCGCGTCGTACCGGCCGTAGGGCTGCACGATCGCGCCGGTGGAGTCGCGCCGGGAGCGGGCCTCGTCGATGCGCGGGTAGGTGGTGCGCAGCCGGCCGGTGGCCACCGGGTGAGCTGAGCCGTCGGGCCACACGTCGGAGACCACCGCGTAGATGTCGGTGCCGGGCACGCTGGTGGACAGGAGCAGCTCGAGGCTCGCCGGCCCCGCCGACACCACGTCGCTGGCCAGCGGCGCGGTGGTGTACGACAGGCCGAGCGGCTCGAAGAGGGTCGAGTCGGTGAGAGCCGAACGGTCGTTGAAGACGCCGACGGTGGACACGGTGTGGGGATCGGTGGCGGTCGGCAGCGTGGGCAGGGCCACGTAGGGCTGCGCGGCGCGCGTGCCAGCCGGCTCCAGCGAGAGCGTGCCGTCGTTCACCGACGTGGCGGTGCCGCTGCGCTCCGGGTCGA
>DATCYI010000333.1:0-6709 GCA_036570385.1 Acidimicrobiales bacterium
CGTGGCCGAGGCTGATGAGCCGCAGGCCCAGGCAGAAGCGGCCCTCCTCGTCCCGCCGCACCAGGCCGTGCGCCTCGAGGGCCACGGCCAGGCGGTGCGCCGTGGCGCGGGACAGGCCGGTGCGATCGACCAGCTGAGCGAGGCTCAGCGGGCCCACCTCCACGGCGGCGAGCACGACCATCGCCTTGTCGAGCACGCCGACTCCGCTTACACTGTCCACGAAGCGAGATTATCGTCTCATCATGTAAGACACAAGGATCCCAATGGCCAAGACTCTCTCGGAGAAGGTGTGGGACCGCCACGTGGTGCGCAGCGCACCCGACGAGCCCGACCTCCTCTACATCGATCTGCACCTCATCCACGAGGTCACCAGCCCCCAAGCCTTCGACGGCATCCGTCTGGCGGGCCGGCAGGTGCGGCGGCCCGAGCTCACCGTGGCGACCGCCGACCACAACGTGCCGACGGCTGACATCGACCAGCCGGTCGCCGATCCGATCTCGAAGAAGCAGCTCGAGGTCCTCGCCGCCAACACCGCCGAGTTCGGCATCACGCACTACGGCATGGGCGACCCGAACCAGGGCATCGTCCACGTGATCGGGCCGGAGCAGGGGCGCACCCTGCCGGGCATGACGATCGTGTGCGGCGACAGCCACACCTCCACCCATGGCGCGTTCGGCGCGCTGGCCTTCGGCATCGGCACCAGCGAGGTCGAGCACGTCCTCGCCACCCAGACGCTGCCCCAGACCCGGCCCGGCACGATGGCCGTCACGGTGGAGGGCGAGCTCCCCGAGGGCGCCACCGCCAAGGACCTGATCCTCGCCGTCATCGGTCGCATCGGCACCGGCGGTGGCATCGGATCGATCATCGAGTACCGGGGCAGCGCCATCCGGAACCTCTCGATGGAGGGCCGCATGACCGTCTGCAACATGTCGATCGAAGCGGGCGCCAAGGCCGGCCTCATCGCCCCCGACGAGACCACCTTCGAGTACCTGAAGGGTCGTCCCCACGCTCCCAAGGGAGCTGACTGGGATGCCGCCGTCGAGGAGTGGAAGAGCCTCGTCACCGATCCCGACGCGACCTTCGACAAGGAGGTCGTGATCGACGCCGCGGAGATCCTCCCCCACGTCTCGTGGGGCACGAACCCGGGCCAGGTGGTGCCGCTGAGCGGCTCGATCCCCTCCCCCGACGACTTCGCCGACCCGAGCGAGCGCGACAGCGCGGCGCGGGCCCTGGAGTACATGGGCCTCACCGCCGGCACGCCCGTGCGCGAGGTCCCCGTCGACACCGTCTTCATCGGATCGTGCACGAACTCGCGCATCGAGGACCTCCGGGCCGCGGCGGCTGTCGCCAAGGGCCGCAAGGTGGCCGACGGCATCCGCACCCTCGTGGTGCCCGGGTCCTTCGCGGTCAAGGCGCAGGCCGAGGCCGAGGGCCTCCACGAGGTGTTCACCGCCGCCGGCTTCGACTGGCGCGAGCCGGGCTGCTCCATGTGCCTGGCCATGAACCCCGACAAGCTCGCCCCCGGCGAGCGCTCGGCGTCCACCAGCAACCGCAACTTCGAGGGTCGTCAGGGCCGCGGCGGGCGCACCCACCTCGTCTCCCCGGCCGTCGCCGCCGCCACGGCCATCGCCGGCCACTTCGCCCTCCCGGAGGACCTCGCATGATGCAGGCAGTGCAGATCGTGCAGGGCACCGCGGTGCCCCTCGACCGATCCGACGTCGACACCGACCAGATCATCCCGGCCGAGTGGCTCAAGCGCGTCGAGCGCACGGGCTTCGGGCAGGGCCTGTTCGCGTCGTGGCGCGACGACCGCTCCTTCGTGCTCAACGACGAGCGCTTCGCCGGTGCGAGCATCCTCGTGGCCGGTCCGAACTTCGGCACCGGCTCGAGCCGGGAGCACGCCGTGTGGGCGATCATGGACTACGGCTTCGGTGCCGTCGTCAGCTCCCGCTTCGCCGACATCTTCCGCAACAACTGCACCAAGAACGGCCTCGTGCCGGTGCAGGTGAGCCCCGAGGTCGGAGATCAGCTCCTCGCCGCCATCGAGGCGGATCCCGCCCTCGAGATCGTCGTCGACGTCAGCACCCGGACCCTCTCGGCGCCGGCCATCGGCCTCGAGGTGCCCTTCCCGCTCGACGACGCCACCCAGGAGCGCTTCCTCCAGGGCCTCGACGACATCGGCATCACCTTGCGCACCGAGGACAAGATCACCACCTTCGAGGCGACCCGACCGGGGTGGTTGTAGTCGTCGTCCTCGGCCGCCTTCGGCGGCCCGCGGCGAGATTCTCGCTGCTATCCCAAACTTGGCGCTCCCTTGGCGTATAGCCAGTCGTTGAACAGCTGGTCCAGGTCCTTTCCGCTTATCTGCTCGGCCAGCTTGACCAGGTCTTCGGTGGACGCGGTCTTGTCTTCGTTGTCGCTGACCCAGCGGCGCAGGAGGGTGAAGAAGGCGTCGTCGCCGATCGTCTCGCGCAGCGCTTGCAGGGTCATCCCGCCCCGCAGGTAGACGCTGGGGGCGAAGAGCTCCTCGCTGCCCGGCTCGCCTGGTGGGTCGTCGATCACGTCCTGGCCGAGGCGGTGGTAGCGCCGAGCCGACTCCGCCGCCGTCGGTCCGCCCGTGCGCTCGAGGAAGATCCACTCGGCGTAGGTGGCGAAGCCCTCGTTGAGCCAGATGTCGCGCCAGGTGGCAGGGCTCACCGCGTTGCCGACCCACTGGTGGGCCAGCTCGTGCACGAGCAGGTCGTCCGAGGCTCGGCCGTTGGCGACGACGTCCGAGCCGATCAGCGTGAGCGTCTGCGTCTCCAGCGCGAAGCCGAGCGGCTCGTCAACGGCCACCACGCCGTACACGTCGAAGGGGTACGGCCCGAACACGTCCGAGAGCACCTCGATCATCTCGCCGGTGCGCTCCAGCGTGACCTTGGCCTGTTCGGCAAAGGACCGGTGCAAGGCGTGGCGCACGTACACGAGGTCGGGACCGCCGGCGTTCCACAGCTCGAAGTCGCCGATGGCCACCTGCACCAGGTAGCTGGCCATCTGGTCGTCGGTCTCATAGGTCCACGTGAGCGTGCCGTCCGGGCCGGCGACGGGCTCTCCCACCAGCATCCCGTTGGCGGCCACCACCTGGTCGGCCGGCGCGGTCACGTTGAAGCTGTAGGTGGCCTTGTCGGTGGGATGGTCGTTGACCGGGAAGAACGTGGCGGCCCCGGCTGGCTCCGACGCGACGTAGGCCTCGCGCCCGTCGATCTGCCAGCCGCTGCCGAACAGGTCGGTGCCTATCCGTATGGGCTCGGGCCGCCCCTCGTAGCGGATCTCCGTGGTGAAGCTGGACCCTTCGGCGATGGCCGTGGCAGGGGTGACCACCAGCTCGCGGCCCTCGCGCACGAACGTGGCCGGTTGCCTGCGGACCAGGACCTCCAGCACCTCCAAGCCCGAGAGGTCGAGGTTGAAGCGGCTGAGGTCCTGGGTCGCCTCGGCGACGATCGTGGTGCTGCCGCTGAGGCGGCCTGCATCGGCATCCCAGACCAGCTCGAGGTCGTAGCTGATGACGTCGTAGCCGCCGTTGCCCAGCTCCGGGAAGTAGGGATCGCCGACTCCCGCCGCTCCGGGAGAGCCGACGAGCGCTGTGGTGGAGGTGCTGGTGGGAGCGATGGAGCTGCTGGTGGCGGACTCCGGCGAACCGGAGTCGTCGGGGCGCAGCACGAGTGCTGCGACCCCCACGACGATGGCTGCGACCGCCGCCACTACCACCAGGACCAGGTTGCGGCGGCTCACGGGGGTGAGCCTGCCAGATGCCCGCAGCTGGGAGTGGGTCAGCCGCCCATGGCTTCGAGGTCGACGCCGCAGCTCTCGGCCGCCGCGAGCACCGATGTCATCATCTCCTGCTGGGTCGTCGGGTCGACCTGAGCACCGTCGTCCACGCCGAGCTCGATCAGCCGGTCGACGCCGATCTCGTCGATCATGGCCTGGGCGACGCACTGCGCCTGCTCCTCGGTGATCGAGCCATCGGCAGCCAGCGACTCGGCGATGCTGTC
Organism: Acidimicrobiales bacterium; assembly: GCA_036570385.1. Lineage (GTDB taxonomy): Bacteria > Actinomycetota > Acidimicrobiia > Acidimicrobiales > VFJN01 > VFJN01. The sequence continues at coordinate 4,032 of DATCYI010000333.1, forward strand.
GACCAGCGGCCCGCCGCCGTCGGAGCCGGCGCACTCCTGGACGAGGCCGGTGATGGCGGTGAGCACCTCGGTGCTGGGGTCGGAGCTCTCGCTGGTGAACGACGGGCGGAGACCCTCGAGGGCCAGGCCCTCCTCGTTGACGCCCTTGGCCAGGCACGCCTTGGCCTCGTCGTCGATGTCCATCTCCTCGCCCATCCCCTCGGCGAACATCATCCCGAGGTCGGTGCAGCCCTCCCACGCTGCGAGGATGGCGTCGGCCTGCTTGTCGGTGATGGTGCCGGCGCCCAGCAGCTCGCCGGGGCTGTCGGAGGCGTCCTCGATGTCGGCGGGCTCGAGCTCAGCCTCTTCGAACGGCTCGGTGCCCAGCTCCACCACGATGGCGGTCGCCATGCAGTCGGCGTCGTCCTGCGGGACGGCGAAGCCGTCGTCCTCCTTGACGAGGGTCGTGGCCCACGCGTCGGCGAAGGCCTGCTCCTCGCTGGAGAGCTCGTCGCCTGAGCTGCTGCCTTCGTCGCCACCGTCGTCGGAGCAAGCGGCGGCGCCCACGAGGGCGAGGATCAGGGTGGCGCGGAGGAACCGGGGGGAGGGCATGGCGGGAGACCCTACCGGCCCTCCCCGCGCGGTCAGAACCTCATGGTTCGTGACGTATGACCAGATGCTCCGCGGCGCGCTGGCGGTTGGCGGCGCTGATCACCGCCCGCAGGGACGCGGTGAGGATGCTCTCGTGCATGCCCACGCCCCAGCGCAGCTCGCCGTCGGGGCCGGAGGCCTCGACGTAGGCCACAGCCATGGCGTCGGTGCCGGCGTTGAGGGAGTGCTCGCTGTAGTCGACCACCTCCAGCTCGATGCCGAGGTCGGTCTGGAGCGCCGCCACGAAGGCGGCGACGGGCCCGGTGCCCTCGCCGGTGATCGTCTTGTGCTCGCCGTCGACGAGCAGCTGCGCTGTGACGGTGGAGCCCTCACCGGTGGTGGTCTCGTGCGAGATGAGCGAGATCGGGGCCGACTCGTCGAGGTAGGTGCGCTGGAAGGTGCCCCAGATCTCGGCGGCGTCGATCTCGGTGCCCGAGTCCTCGGTGATGTGCTGGATGTTCTTCGAGAACTCGATCTGGAGGCGGCGGGGAAGGTCGAGGCCGTGCTCGGTCTGCATCAGGTAGGCGACGCCGCCCTTGCCCGACTGGCTGTTCACCCGGATGACGGCCTCGTAGGTGCGGCCGACGTGCTTCGGATCGATGGGCAGGTACGGCACGCCCCACTCGTCGTAGTCGGTGCCCAGGGCGCTGAAGCCCTTCTTGATGGCGTCCTGGTGACTCCCTGAGAACGCCGTGTAGACGAGGTCGCCGACGTAGGGGTGGCGGGGGTGGACGGGCAGGCGGTTGCAGTACTCGGCGACCCGTCGGATGGCGTCGATGTCGCTGATGTCGAGCTCGGGATCGACCCCCTGGCTGAAGAGGTTCATGGCCAGCGTGACCACGTCGACGTTGCCGGTGCGCTCGCCGTTGCCGAACAAGGTGCCCTCGACGCGGTCGGCGCCGGCCATCACGCCGAGCTCCGCGGCCGCCACGGCGGTGCCGCGGTCGTTGTGGGGGTGCAGCGAGATGCAGACCTCGTCGCGGTGGGGCACGTTGCGGTGGAAGTACTCGATGACGTCGCCGTAGATGTTCGGCGTGTACATCTCGACGGTGGCCGGCAGGTTGAGGATGAGGCGCCGCTCGGCGTCAGGCTCGATCACGTCGGTGACCGCCGCGCAGATCTCGATGGCGTAGTCGATCTCGGTGCCGGTGAAGCTCTCGGGGCTGTACTCGTAGCGCACCTCGGTGCCGCTCAGCGTGGGCTCGAGCTTCTTGCACAGGCGGGCCGCATCGACCGCGATCTGGGTGATGCCGGCCTGGTCGAGGCCGAACACCACGCGGCGCTGGAGGATCGAGGTGGAGTTGTAGAAGTGCACGATCGCCCGGTTGGCGCCCTGCAGGCACTCGTAGGTGCGCTCGATCAGCTCGGGCCGGCACTGGGTGAGGACCTGGATGGTGACGTCGTCGGGCACCAGGTCGTCCTCGATGAGGTGGCGCACGAAGTCGAAGTCGGGCTGGCTGGCCGACGGGAAGCCGACCTCGATCTCCTTGAAGCCCATCTGCACGAGCGTGTCGAACATGCGGCGCTTGCGGGCCGGGTCCATCGGGTCGATGAGGGCCTGGTTGCCGTCGCGCAGGTCGACCGAGCACCACAGCGGCGCCTTCTCGATGCGGGCGTCGGGCCACGTGCGGTCCGCGAGGACGAGCGGAAGGAACGGCCGGTACTTGTCGAAGGGCATCTGCTTCGGGGTAACGGGTTCCGGCGGCATCGCTGGTCCTCTTTCAGTGGTGTTGTGGCTTGGTTGGGTCGGTCGGGTCGGTGGGATCGGTCGGGAGGGCTGGTTCAGGGCAACAAAAAACCCCCTGCCACGGCAGGAGGTCGTCAGGGCGAGCGCCGAGAGGGGGCGCTCGCCTACATAAGAAGGAGGAGGTCGGCAGCGGGTCGCGAGCACATGATGGGACGATTCTCCCGCCGGGACGCCCGATCCGTCAAGGCCGGCGAACTACGGTGACCCCGTGATCCGACGTACGTTCCGCCGCTTGGTGATGCTCGGGCTGCTGGCTGGGCTGGTGGCTGCCGTTGTCAACATCCTCCGGGCCCGCGACGCC
>DATCYI010000334.1:0-1883 GCA_036570385.1 Acidimicrobiales bacterium
CCGCCAGGCGGGACTGCGCCGGTGCGCCGCCTGGAACCGGCACCTCGATGACCTCGCGCGCCGCGCTCCGCACGGCCTGGTCCGTCACCTCGCCGGCGACGAGCAGGTCGATGTCGAACCGGCGAGCCAGCTCGATCACCAGGTTGGCTTGGCGGATGTTGCCGCCGCCGGCCCCGCGGTCGGGTGGCTCCTCCGTGACCCAGAGGATGCTCGGACGGTCGCTCACGGGCCGAACAGGGCCTCCGCCAGCTCGGCCCGCACCGCCAGCTCGAGCTCCGCGACGCTCGCCGCCGCGTCGCGGCGCTCAGCGGTGGTGGGCGTCGGAAGGGCGCCCACCGACACCTCGTCGTCGAAGTGCAGCAGAGCGGAGCCGAGCCGGAGCCCGCCCGGGCGCGGGCCTCGGGTGAGGGTGGGGACGCCCAGGGCCAGCGGCGTCCGCAGGCTCAGGCGCCCGTCGGTCGGGGGCCCGTCGAACGGGGCCAGCGCCAGGCCCCATCTGCCGATGGTCACCGGCAGGTCCTCGCGCGGCACCTGCCCCAGGTCGACGAGGTCGTAGCGGTCGAGCAGCGACCGGGGCCACGGCGCCGCCGCCCAGCCCCGCCCCGCGATCTCGAGCCGCTCGAAGCGCCGGTCGAGGCGGGCGAGCGTGGCGAGGAGCCAGTCGATCCCCTTGTCGGGTCGGTACTGACCGTGAACGCCGACCGTCCGCCCGTCGGCCGTCGAGGCGGCCTCGATGGCGCGCTCCACAGCCGCCTGCGTGGGAGCCGAGCCGTTGGCCGGAGGCACCACGACGACCTCCGCCCTGCGAGCGGCGAAACCGCGGTGGTGGCGGCGCAGCGCCTCCGCCTCCTGGGGAGACGACACCACTATCCGATCGGCGGCGAGACCGAGCACCAAGGTGACGGCGGCCCGCTGGCGCCGGTCGAGGCGATCGAACTCGTGGAGGTGCACCCGGATCCAGCGCCGACCGAGCGCCCTTCGCAGGTGCAGCGCCTTCGGGACGAGATCGGCGCGGCCGACCTGCGAGAGCGTCGGGTGCACGAGCACCACTCCTGCGGCGTCGGGTCGTGCGCGCACCGCGGCCACCAGATCCGATCGCGACATCACCACGGGATCGAGGATCGTGACGGCGTCCTCGCGGCCCTCGACGACGAGGCAGTCGCTGCTGCCGACACCGCATCGTTCGTTGGCGTAGTCGCCCATGACCAGCAGCGCAGGGGTGAGCGCCGCGGTTGCGCGCGGGGCCGAGTAGGGCGGCACGAATGGGAGCATAGAGTGCATCCCGTGGGGGCTGGACGGCGGTGAGGGTCGGTTTCGACGTGACGGCTGCGGTCGCCGGCGACACGGGCATATCGGTCTACGCCACCGAGCTGTCGGCCGCACTCGAGCGCCACGGCATCGACGTGGCGCGCTTCTCGCTGGGGCGAAGGGTTCGCCCGGTGCCGGAGGGATCGCGGCACCTGGCCGTGCCGAGCCGGGTCCTGGATCGCACCTGGAAGCTCGTCGGGCTGCCGCGCGCCGAGCACCTGGTGGGCGACGTCGACGTCGTCCACGCGGCCGGACCGGTGCCCGTGCCCAGCCGCCGCCCGGTGGTGATGGTGGTGCACGACCTCGCGGCGCTCGACCACCCTGAGCTCCACGGCCCACGCGCCGCCCACGAGCTCCAGCGCACGCTCGACGCATTGCCCCGGGCGGCCGCCATCGTGGCCGTGTCCGATGCCACCGCCGACGCTCTCGTCGCCCGAGGTGTCGACCGAGACCGGATCGCCGTGACCCCCAACGGGCTGCGGCAGCTGCCGGCGCCCGACGAACGCCACGTCCCAGCGGGCCCGACCGTCCTCGCCGTGGGCCAGCTCACCGCCCGCAAGCGCCTCGATGTCCTG
>DATCYI010000335.1:0-2945 GCA_036570385.1 Acidimicrobiales bacterium
CCGACGAGCTCGTAACCGCCCTCGACGGCCGAGCCGTACGGGTGGCCGAGGACGAGTGGGCTCGCTACCACGCCACAGCGGTCATCGCGTCGAACCACCTCGTGGCCTTGCTCGGGCAGGTCGAGCGGATGGCGGCCTCGGTGGGGGCGCCGCTCGAGGCCTACCTGGCGCTCAGCCGAGGCACCCTCGCCAACGTCGCCGCCCTCGGGCCCGCCGACGCCCTCACGGGGCCGGTGAAGCGGGGCGACACGGCCACCATCGAGCGTCACCTCGCCGCCCTGCCCGCCGACGAGCGGCGGGCCTACGAAGCCCTCGCCGCGGAGGCCGCCAAGCTGTGCTGACCACGCTCACGACCATCGCCGAGCTGCGCGAGCGGCTCGACCAGGCCCGTGCCGGCGGCCAGAGGATCGGCTTCGTGCCGACCATGGGGTTCCTCCACGCCGGTCACGCCTCGCTCATGGACGCCGCCCGCGCCGGCAACGACGTCGTCGTCACGTCGATCTTCGTGAACCCCCTCCAGTTCGCTCCCAACGAGGACCTCGACGCCTACCCGCGCGACATCAGCGGCGACACCGCGCTCGCGGCGGAGCACGGCGTCGACGTCGTCTTCGCCCCGACCGTCGCCGAGATGTACCCCGGCGGCAGGGTGCTCACGAACGTGTCGGTCGCCGACGTGTCGGCCCCGCTCGAGGGCCGCGCCCGCCCGACCCACTTCGACGGCGTGGCCACGGTTGTCGCCAAGCTCTTTTCGATCGTCGGGCCGTGCCGGGCCTACTTCGGCGAGAAGGACTTCCAGCAGCTCGCGGTGGTGAGGCGAATGGTCCTCGACCTGTCGATCCCCGTGGAGGTGGTCGGCTGCCCCACCGTCCGCGAGAGCGACGGCCTCGCCATGTCGAGCCGCAACGCCTACCTCACGCCCGACGAGCGCGCCGCAGCACCCGTCGTGCACCGCGCCCTCCAGGCCGGCGTGGCCCGCATCGAGGCGGGGGAGCGCGATCCGGCTGCGGTGCGCGCCGTCATGGCCGGGGTCATCGACGCCGAGCCCCTCGGGCAGCTCGACTACGCCGAGGTGGTCGACGCCACCTCGCTCGCCGTCCCGGAGCCGCTGGCCGGGACGCTGCGCCTCCTCGCCGCTGTGCGGTTCGGGAAGGCGCGGCTCATCGACAACGTTGCAGCGGAGGTACCAGCAGAGATCCCGTCGGCTGGCGCAAAAGCCGCGCCGGCAGGAAGAATGGACACGACATGGGGGTGACCGCACCGGCGGCATCCACCGAAGGGAGCACGCCATGCGTCGCCGCATGATGAAGTCCAAGATCCACCGCGCCACGGTGACCGACGCGAACCTGCACTACGTGGGCTCGATCACCGTCGACCGCGACCTGATGGACCAGGCCGACCTGATGGAGTACGAGCAGGTCGCCGTGGTCGACGTCGATAACGGGGCCCGCCTCGAGACCTACGTGATCGAAGGAGCCCGCGGCTCCGGCGACATCTGCCTCAACGGCGCCGCGGCCCGCCTGGTCTCACCCGGCGATCGGATCATCATCATCAGCTACGCCGAGTACGACGAGGCCGAGCTCGAGACCTACGAGCCGACGATCGTCCACGTCGACCGCTCCAACCAGCCCATCGACGCCATCACCGCCGAGCTCCTCGCCGCCGAGCAGGCAGGCCCCGCGCCGCATCGCTACGTCGACGTGGAGTAGTCGAGGGCGAAGGGGAGCTTCCCCCTCCTCTATTGAGATCGGTCGGTGTGCTGCTCGTCTTGTAGACCGTCCTTGTGGCTGAGCTGGATCTGCTCGTTCTGGGGTCGGGGGTCGCTGGGCTGTCGGCGGCCGTTCGGGCCGCGGAGCTGCACGGGATGCGCGTCGGCGTGCTCACCAAGGCCGAGCTGCAGCAGGCCACCACCCGCTGGGCCCAAGGGGGAGTGGCGGCCGTGCTCGGCGGCGACCCCGACTCCACCGACCTGCACCTCGCCGACACCCTCGCCGCGGGAGCCGGCCTGTGCGACGTCGACGCCGTGCGGGTGCTGGTCGACGAGGGCCCCGCTCGCGTCAACGAGCTGATCGCTCTCGGAGCAGCCTTCGACCGAGGCGACGACGGACGCCTCCTGCTCGCCCGCGAGGGCGGGCACTCGCTGCCGCGGATCGTCCACGCCGGCGGCGCGGCCACCGGAGCCGAGATCGAGCGCACGCTCGTCGACGCGGTCCGCGAGTCGGGCCGGGCCGTCTACGAGATGACCTTCGCGCTCGACCTCATCATCGAGGACGGACGCTGCCGAGGCGTCGTCGCGGCCGACCTGACCGGCGCCCGGATCGAGGTGCGCGCCGAGCACGTGCTGCTCGCCACCGGCGGCTTCGGCCAGCTCTTCGCGGTCACCACCAACCCCCGCGAGGCCAGCGGCGACGGGGTGGCGATGGCCCTGCGCGCCGGCGTAGCGGTGGCTGACGTCGAGTTCGAGCAGTTCCACCCGACTGCCCTGCACCACCCGGCCATGCCCCGGCCCCTCCTCTCCGAGGCGCTCCGGGGCCACGGCGCCCTGCTGCGCGACGCGAAGGGCGAGCGCTTCGTCGACGAGCTGCTCTCGCGGGACAAGGTGAGCCGGGCGATCACCACGCGGATGCTCGAGCAGGACGCAGAGCACCTGTGGCTCGACGCGACAGGCCTCGAGAGCTTCGCCGAGCGCTTCCCGACCATCGTCGCCGAGCTGACGAGGGTCGGTCTCGATCCCGCCACCGACTGGCTGCCCATCGCTCCGGCCGCCCACTACAGCTGCGGTGGCGTCGTCACCGACCTGAACGGCGCCACCTCGGTCCCGGGGCTCTGGGCCGCGGGTGAGGTCGCCTGCAACGGCGTGATGGGCGCCAACCGCCTCGCGTCGAACTCGCTGCTCGACGGGATGGTCTTCGGGCCCCGCGTCGTGGAGGCGATCGACCGTGGCGTCG
>DATCYI010000336.1:0-2321 GCA_036570385.1 Acidimicrobiales bacterium
GACCACATCGCCTGGCTCGCCTCCGACGACCGCGGCACCCCGAACCAGGCCGCCCTCGACTCCTACCGGGAGCTGATCGAGGTCGGCACCGCCTCCGCGATCAACCATGAGGCCGCCGTCACTATCACCGTCACTCAAGAGCGCCTCCCGCGGCACCGGACCGGACGCAAGGACCCAGACGAACAACTGCGGCGCGCGCTCGTCACCTCCGTTGAGGCGCTCCTGCGAGGTCTGCGCTCCGCAGATCTCGCCGCCACCGACCCCTTGGACCCGCGCGGCATCCAGCGGCTCATCCGGTCACGTATCGACCCCGTCGGGGAACGACCCCGACCCCGCAAGGGCCGCCTCGTCGAGCGACTCGCGCTCGTCCGCCCCTGCACGGCCGGACCCCTGGCCATGGAGACCGATTGGCGGCACGTGCGGGTCGACGGCGCGTTCCACCGCACCTGGTGGGTGGGCACCTGGCCCCGGCTGGCAGTGCCCCCGGCATGGTTGGAGCCGTTTCTCTCGGGTGGCGGTGTGACACGGGCGATGACCGTTTACTTCCAGCCGGTCTCCACCTATCAGAGCCGCCGTCGGATCGAGCGCGACCTGGTGAAGCTCGACTCCGACGCGGTCACCAAGGAGGAGAAGGGGCGTCGCATCGACGCCCGTCACCGGCGCGCCACCCAAGCGCTGCTCGACCGGGAGGAAGAGCTCGTCGCCGGCTATCCCGAGATGGGCTACGCCGGGCTCGTCTCCGTCTCGGCCCGAACCCTCGACGAGCTCGACGAGCACTCCGAGATCATCGAGCAGCTCGCCCGCGAGAACGGCATGGACCTGCGCGTTCTCGACGCCCGCCAGGACCTCGGCTGGGCAGCCGCGCTTCCGCTCGGTCTCGCTCCCTCGACCCTCCTTGCGTCATGACGCGGCCATCGCTGCGACTCCGCTACCACCAGGGCACCACCGCCCACACCGCCAGCATCTATCCCTTCTCCGTCCAGGGCTCCTTCGGGCACCGAGGCACCTACGTCGGCCTCGACCTGCTCGCCGGCGGAAGCGAGTTCTGCTGGGACCCCTTCGAGGCCTACGCCTCGGGGTTGGTCACCAACCCCAACGGCTGGATCCTCGGCGAACCTGGCAACGGCAAGTCCGCACTCGTCAAGTGCCTCTTGTGGCGACAGGCCGCCATCTACGGCAGCGGCCCCGGCGGCCGCTGGACCGCCATCGCGGATCCGAAGGGCGAGTACGCCACGCTCGCCGAGCACCTCGGCTTCACGACGGTGAAGCTCAGCCCTGGTGGCACCGCCACCATCAACCCTCTCGCTCCTGGGCCTGCTGCCGAGCACGAGCCCGCTGACAAGCAGATCCTTCGCCGCGCCGAGATGTGCACCGCTCTCATCGGGACCGTGCTCGAGCGGACTCTGACTCAGCTCGAGGACGCCGTCGTGTTCGCCGCCGTCGAACAGCTCACCACCGCACCGCTGGCCGAACCCACCCTTGCGGACGTTGCCTGGCTCGTCGCCTGCCCGACCGAGATGATGACCGATCGGCTCCGAAGTAGCGGACGCGACCTCATCGCGGAGACGAGCACCGTCGCCTACGCGCTCGACAAGCTTCTCTCACGATCGTTGCGCGGGATGTTCGACGGGCGCTCCACCGTTCCGCTCCGCTGGGACGGCCCCGGTGTCGTGCTCGACCTCTCTGCCGTTCCGCTCGACTCCGACGCGCTCCCGCTCGTCATGGTCGCCGCCGCCGGCTGGTTCCAACAGATCATGGCTTGTCCCGGTCCTCAACGGCTCCAGATCCTCGACGAGGCGTGGGCGCTGCTCGGCAACCGCCACACGGCCAGCTACCTCCAGACCAGCTTCAAGCTCGGCCGCACCTACGGCGTCGCCAACCTCTGCATCACCCACCGTGCCTCGGACCTCGTCGCCCAGGCGAACGACGGCACCGCCACCAGCAAGATCGCGGCCGGACTGCTCGCCGATTCGGCCACCAAGATCGTCTTGCGCCAAGCACCGGACCAGCTCGATGCCGCCGTCGCCCACTTCGGGCTCTCTGGTCCCGAGGCCAGCATCGTCGGGCAGCTCACCCGAGGTCGTGCGCTGTGGAAGCTCGGCGGCCGTACCGCGGTGGTGCAGCACGTCCTGGGGCCGAGCGAGCTGCAGATCATCGACACAGACGCGCGCATGCATGGCAACCCTGCTGGGTTCAGGGTCGAGGCGGCATGAGCGATGTACGACCGCGATGCTCTCCTCGCCGCGACCGACCTCCGGGCCCTCGCAGATGAGTTGCTCGGTCCGCCATCTGGCGCTGGCCGGTCATCAACGTGGCACTGC
>DATCYI010000337.1:0-8595 GCA_036570385.1 Acidimicrobiales bacterium
GGCCGGGGCCGACACCACCGGCGCCACCGCCTGGGTCACCCTCGAGCCCTGCTCGCACCACGGGCGCACACCTCCCTGTGCCGCAGCGCTCGTCGAAGCTCGGGTCGCCCGTGTCGTGGTGGGCATCGAGGACCCGGATCCGAACGTGGCAGGTGCGGGCGTCGCCATGCTCCGCGCCGCCGGCATCGACGTGGAGGTCGGGGTGGAGGCCGAAGCGACGGCGAAGAGCCTGGCTCCCTACCTGGTGCACCGCCGCAGCGGTCGCCCCTATGTGGTGCTCAAGCTGGCTGCGACCCTCGACGGTCGCACCGCCGCGCCCGACGGGACGAGCCAGTGGATCACCGGCGCCGACGCCCGAGCCGACGCCCACTCGCTGCGGGCCGAGAGCGACGCGGTCGTGGTGGGCGCCGGCACTGTGCGGGCCGACGATCCCTCGCTCACCGTCCGCGATGCGCCGGCCCCCCGCGGTGATCCCCTGCGGGTCGTGCTGGGCGAGGCCCCGCCCGGCGCCAAGGTCCACCCCTGCATCGAGCGCAGCGGCGACCTGGGAGCGATCCTCGACGAGCTCGGCAAGCGCGACTGCGTGCAGGTCCTCGTGGAGGGAGGAGCCGGAGTCGCCGCGCGGTTCCACGCCGAGGGTCTCGTCGACCGCTACGTCGTGTACCTCGCTCCTGCTCTCTTCGGTGGCGACGACGCCCTCGGGCTCTTCGCCGGGCCCGGAGCCCCGACGATCACCGCGCTCACGCGCGGTCGCTTCACATCCGTCACCCAGCTGGGCGACGACCTCCGCATAGATCTCGACCCCAGGGGGGCCTGAAGTGTTCACAGGCATCATCGAAGAGCTCGGCCACCTCGTCTCACGGGACGGCTCGCGGCTGCGCATCGGCGCCCGCACCGTCCTCGAGGACGTCACCATGGGGGCATCCATCTCGGTCAACGGGGTGTGCCTCACCGTGGTCGGGTGGGACGCCGATGAGGGCTGGTGGGAGGCCGACGCCGTCGACGAGACCTTCGCCCGCACCGCGCTCGGTGCGCTGCGAGCCGGCGACCGGGTGAACCTCGAGCGCCCGGTGCGCCTGCAGGACCGCCTGGGCGGACACCTCGTGCAGGGCCACGTCGACGGCGTCGGCGAGATCGTCGAGCCCGCCCCCGACCTGCGCATCCGGATGCCCGAGGACCTGCTCCGCTACGTGGTGGAGAAGGGCTCGATCACCATCGACGGGATCAGCCTCACCGTCGTGCACCCCACCAACGACGGCTTCACGGTGGCCGTCATCCCGCACACCGCCGAGGTCACGACGCTCGGTCACAAGGGTGTCGGCGACCTTGTGAACCTCGAGGTCGACGTCACCGCCAAGTACGTGGAGCGACTGCTCTCCTGGAAGGATGTCTGACATGCCCTTCGCTCGGATCGAAGACGCCGTTGCCGCCTACGCACGGGGAGAGATCCTCGTCGTGGTCGACGACGAGGACCGCGAGAACGAGGGCGACCTCATCATGGCGGCGGAGTTCGTGACGCCGGAGAAGATCGCGTTCTTCCTGCACCACACCTCTGGCTACCTCTGCGCGCCGATCACCGCAGAGCGGGCTCAGGAGCTCGACCTGCCCCCGATGGTGGTGCAGAACACGGAGGCGCAGCGCACGGCGTTCCTCGTGACCGTGGACTACCGCCACGACACCAGCACGGGCATCTCCAGCCACGACCGCTGCGCCACCGTGAAGGCCCTGTGCGACCCGCACGTCAGGCCCGCCGACTTCGCTCGGCCCGGGCACATCAACCCGCTGATGGCCCGCGAGGGCGGCGTGCTCAAGCGCGCCGGCCACACCGAGGCGACCATCGACCTCTGCAACCTGGCCGGCGTCTACCCCGCTGGCCTGCTCTGCGAGATCGTCGACCAGGACAAGCGCGACATGGCCCGGGTCCCCGAGCTGGAGGCGTTCGCCGAGGAGCACGGCCTGCTGATGATCAGCATCGCCGACCTCATCCGGTATCGCCGCCAGAACGAGAAGCTGGTCAAGCGCATCGCCGAGGCCCGGATCCCCACCAAGTGGGGCGACTTCACCTGCTACGCCTACGAGTCGCTGCTCGACGGCGAGCAGCACATAGCGCTGGTGAAGGGCACCGTGTCCGGCGAGGACGACGTCCTGGTCCGGGTGCACAGCGAGTGCCTCACCGGCGACGTCTTCGGCTCGATGCGCTGCGACTGCGGCGTCCAGCTCGATTCGGCGATGGAGCTCATGCAGGGCGAGGGCCGCGGCGTGATCGTCTACCTCCGGGGCCACGAGGGCCGGGGCATCGGCATCGGCCACAAGATCCGGGCCTACGGGCTCCAGGAGCAGGGCCGCGACACCGTCGACGCCAACCTCGACCTCGGCCTGCCGGCCGACAGCCGCGAGTACGGCATCGGCGCCCAGATCCTCGTCGACCTCGGCGTCACCACGATGCGGATCATCACCAACAACCCGGCCAAGTACGGCGGCCTCGAGGGCTTCGGCCTCGAGATCACCGAGCGGGTGCCCACCATCGTCGCCCCGAACCCGGAGAACATCGCATACCTCCGCACCAAGCGCGAGCGCATGGGCCACCTCCTGGAGGGCCTCGAGGACGTCCCGTGATTTCGTCGTCGCTCGCCTGCGGCGAGCTCCTCCGAGCTCTGAGGTGCGGCCTTCGGCCGCGCTCAGGGCCTCCGGGGCGGCGGAGCCGCCCTACGGCCCACTTGCGGGGGGAGGCCCCCCGCACCCCCCAGCGGCTGCGCCGGGGTGCAGCGCCTCCTGCTGCTTCGCTCCTGGTGCTCTCATGACCGCTGGAGACAAGGGTGCCTCGGCTCCTCTCGGGCTCTCGGGGGCGGGGCTTCGGATCGGGGTGGTGCGGGCTCGCTGGAACTCGCACATCGTCGACCGGTTGGCCGGCGGGGTCGGGCGGGGCCTGGCCGGGCTCGGGGTCGACCCTGCCGACGTGATCGACGTGACGGTGCCGGGCAGCTTCGAGCTGCCCATGGGAGCGCGCATCCTCGCCTCCTCGGGTCGCGTGGACGCCGTCATCTGCCTCGGCTGCGTGATCCGCGGCGAGACCTCCCACTACGAGCTGGTCGCCGGTGAGGCGGCTGCCGGCATCCAGCAGGTCCAGCTCAGCACCGGTGTGCCGGTGGCCTTCGGGATCCTCACCACCGAGGACGAGGCCCAGGCCCTGGCCCGCTCCGAGGGCCCAGGTGGCCACAACGTCGGCGAGGACTCTGCCGTCGTGGCCGTGGAGATGGCCCGTCTGGCAACGGGTTTCGGGCCCGGCGGGCCCGGCGCGTAGCCTCGTCCCGTGCTGAAGCTCGTCCTGCCCAAGGGATCACTGGAGAAGGCCACCCTCGAGCTGTTCGAGGCGGCCGACCTGCGGGTCGAGCGCTCCTCGACGGTCGACTACAAGGCCTCGATCAACGATCCTCGGATCAGCGAGGTCCGCATCCTGCGGCCCCAGGAGATCCCGATGTACGTGGCCGAGGGCATGTTCGACATCGGCATCACCGGGCGCGACTGGGTGGAGGAGACCGCCAGCGACGTCCTGACCCTGGGCGAGCTGCGCTACTCGAAGGCCACCGCCCGCCCGATCCGCATGGTCGTGGCCGTGCCCCAGGACAGCCCGTTCGAGCGGGTCGAGGACCTGCCGCAGGGGCTACGGGTGTCCACCGAGTACACCGGCCTAACCAGCCGCTACTTCGAGAAGCTCGGCATCGAGGCCGACATCCGGCTCTCCTACGGCGCCACCGAGGCCAAGGTGCCCGACATCGTCGACTGCATCGTGGAGATCACCGAGACCGGCCGGGCCCTGCGGGCCGCCGGGCTGAAGATAATCGGCGAGGTGCTCACCAGCTACACGGAGCTCGTCGCCAACCCCACGGCCGCCGCCGACCCCGAGAAGCGCCACGCCATGGACCAGATCCAGACGCTGCTCGACGGCGTGATGGAGGCCCGCGGCAACGTGCTCGTGAAGCTCAACGTGGCCGAGCCCGACCTCGACGCGGTCATCGCGATCCTCCCGTCGATGAAGTCGCCCACCGTGTCGAAGCTCTTCGGCGATGGCGGCTACGCGGTGGAGACGGTGGTCGCCAAGGCGACGATCAACACGCTGATCCCCGACCTCAAGGACGCGGGCGCCAGCGACATCATCGAGCTCCCGCTGGCGAAGATCGTCCACTGAGCGCCGTGCGAGGGACGGTCAAGGCGTTCGACGAGCCCCGGGGCCTCGGCGAGATCGAGGCCGACGGCACCACGTACCCGTTCCACTGCACCCAGATCGCCGACGGGACCCGCACCATCGAGGTGGGCGCTGCGGTCACCTTCCAGGTCCGCCCCGGCCCGATGGGCCGCTGGGAAGCCGCGACGATCACGAAGGCCTGACTCCACCTACAGGGTCGAGTCCTAAGCGGTGACCCTCATCCAGTCGGGGCCGGCCTCGAGCATGCGGGTGACGACGTCGGCGGGCTGGGGACGGGCGAAGTGGTAGCCCTGCGCGATGTCGCAATCGAGCTCGCGGAGCTCGACGAGGTGGTGAGCGGTCTCGACGCCCTCGGCGACGGTGGTGAGCTGCAGAGCCCGACCCATGTGCACCACCGCCTGCACGATGGCCGAGTCCTCCCGGTCGTGGCCCAGCCCGCTCACGAAGGACTGGTCGACCTTCAAGATGTCGACGGGGAATCGGCGCAGGTACGACAGGGACGAGTAGCCCGTGCCGAAGTCGTCGACGGCGAGCTTCACGCCAAGGGCCTTCAGGCGCTGCAGCGTCGCGACGGTGACGTCGACATCGTCCATCAGGATGCTCTCGGTGATCTCCAGGCAGACCCCGCCGGGGTCGGCCCCGGTGCGCTCCAGGGTGGCGGCGACGAGGGCCACGAAGTCGGCCTGCAGGAACTGGCGGGCCGAGATGTTGATGGCCACCATCGGCGCCGCGGGGCCGATCGAGCGCTGCCACGCGGCGCACTGGCTCAGGCCCTCGGAGAGCACCCAGCCGCCCAGCTCGAGGATGAGGTTCGACACCTCGGCGACGGGGATGAACTCCCCGGGCTGCACGAGCCCCCACTCGGGGTGCTGCCAGCGCACGAGCGCCTCCACGCCGACGATCGCGTTGGTGCGCAGCGAGATCTCGGGCTGGTAGTGCAGCACCAGCTCGTGGCGCTCGGCCGCTCCACGCAGGGCGTCCTCCACGACGGCGCTGCGCATCGCCCGAGCCTGCATGGCCTCGTCGAACACGTGGACGGCCCCGCCACCACGGCGCTTGGCCATCTGGCCGGCCGCCTCGGCCTGGCGCAGGAGCTGGTCGGTGCCCACAGCACCGGCCCGGCCGCTCGACACGCCGACGCTCACCGTGAGGAACACCTCGTGGGTCCCGATGGTGAAGGGGGAGGCGAAGGCGTCGGCCAGCGCAAGGGCCAGCTCCTGTGGCTCGGCCTCTGAACCCACGCCCTCGCGCAGGTAGACGAACTCGTCGCCACCCCAGCGCGACACGGTGTCGCTCGGGCCCCGCAGCTCGTCGAGGCGTCGGGCCACGGCCCGCAACAGGTCGTCGCCCACCTCCCGACCGAAGCGCTCGTTCTTCTCCTTGAACCGGTCGATGCTCGCGCAGAGGAGCGCGACGGGGGTCGGGTCGGGGTGCGGGCCCCGCAGGGCCAGGTCGAGCCGGTCGAGGAAGATCGAGCGGTGGGGGAGACCGGTCAGCTCGTCCTCGAAGATCTTCTTGTGGAGGCGCTCGTACACCGCCTTCTCGGTGCTGATGTCACGGGCGATCCAGGTGATGGTGGAGCCGACCCCGTCGGCGTCGCGGTGCATCCGGATCGTTGAGCGCGTCGGCACGTCGGTGCCCGTGCTGGTGCGCACGCTCACGCTGCCGCTCCACCAGCCGGCGGTGCGCAGGGCCGGACGGATCTCGTCGTCGATGATCGATCGCTCCGACTCGATCACCAGGTCGGCCACCGTCAGATCCGTGGCCCGCGCGCCGGGGGAGAGCACCAGCAGACGCCGCCCGCCGCCGTTCAAGTAGCGCAGGCTGCCGTCGCGATCGAGGATCGCGGCGAGGTCGAGCGTGTCCTCCAGCAGCGCGCGGAGGTGGACGCCTGTGGCCGCGTCGACGGCTGGCTGCTGGGTCTCTCCCGATGGCGCCGGGTCGGCTCGCTGCGTCATGTCCATCCCCCGCCCGAGCAACGGCTCGGTCCCGGCGCTGATGCTAGGTCGCTGCTCCGCTCGGGCCGCCTTCGGTTCGACCCTTGACCTCGAGGTAGGCGGCGCGGAGCTGGCCGAGCGCCTCCCGCAGGGTGGGCTCGGCTTCACCGAGCCGTCCCTCCAGGCTGGTGACGAGGGCGTTGAGGGCGTCGATGGCGAGCACGGCCTCTGTGAGCTTGGGCTCCGTGGCGGTGAGGTGGATTGCGGCCAGCTCGTACATGCCCATGGCGTGGTTGGCGAGCACGACCGATGCCGGCGCTCCGAGGAGCTGCTCGCGCACCTGGGCCATCTCCTCCTGCATCGCCTGGAGCTTCTCGCGGTCCTCGGGCGAGAGGTCCTCGGGATCGAGGGGCTCGTTGCCTGGTCCCTGGCCGCCAGCGCCCTCGGGACCTTCGGGGCCGGTGGGGTGCTCGCCTCCCGGTGTCCAGAGGCTCATGGGGTGAGTCGCGGGGTTGCGGTGGATCGCGCCATGGCTGGTACCCTATGCGCACAACTGAACCGGGAAGTGGGGCACCGCCCCCACCCGGCCACCGCCAGGCCCCCGGGCCACCAGGTGCGCCGGGTCGACCACACTGGCGCAGGTCCGCTTCGCGGGTCCTGCTCGGCGGATGTCGGCTCCCTCGACATCCGCCTTCGTCGTTCTCGGGGGCGGGCGTCAACGACACATCCCGCGCACAGGAGGTTGCTGCGCATACATGAAGAGTGATTTGCGATAGCTGCGCCCCCGGCCAACAGCGAGCCCCGGATCAACGATCGGATCCGCGCTCGAGAAGTTCGTCTGGTGGGACACGACGGGCAGCAGATCGGCATCAAGCCGCTGCCCGAAGCCCTGGCCATCGCCCGGGAGCTCGATCTCGACCTAGTCGAGGTCGCCGCCCAGGCGAACCCGCCCGTCTGCCGTGTCATGGACTACGGCAAGTACAAGTACGAGGCGGCACAGAA
Organism: Acidimicrobiales bacterium; assembly: GCA_036570385.1. GTDB lineage: Bacteria > Actinomycetota > Acidimicrobiia > Acidimicrobiales > VFJN01 > VFJN01. The sequence continues at coordinate 7,144 of DATCYI010000337.1, forward strand.
GGCCAAGGAGTCCCGCCGCAAGACCACCAACGTGGTCATCAAGGAGATGAAGTACCGCCCGAAGATCTCCGGGGGCGATTTCGACACCAAGACCCGCAAGGTGGAGCGCTTCCTCGCTGAGGGCCACAAGGTGAAGGTCACGCTGACCTTCCGTGGCCGCGAGGTGTACCACCCCGAGCTCGGTCGCAAGATCCTCGACCAGGTCGAGGAAGCCGTGAAGGACGTGGGTCGCGTCGAGATCTTCCCCCGAGTCGACGGACGCAACATGACGATGGTGCTCGCCCCAGACAAGAAGGCGCAGGCTGCAGCCCAGAAGGCCGCAGCCACAGCCGCGGCAGAAGCAGCCGAGGACGCGGATCCCGCGACCGACGCCAACCCCGCCGACACCGCACCTGAGACGACGTCAGAGCCGACACCCGAGATCGTCGAGACGGCGGCCGAGGCCACCGACACCGATGCCTCACAGGCTCCGGTCGAGGCGACCGAAGACGACAGGCCCGAAGGCGACAGCACCGACACCACGAGCACTGCTAGCACGAGCGCCGACACCGACCCCGCGGTCTGAGCCGGTAGCTCCGAGAACCAAGGGACCCAGATGCCCAAGATGAAGACTCACCGAGGCGCGGCCAAGCGCTTCAAGATCACCGGCACCGGCAAGCTCCGGCGCCTTCAGGTCAACAACAACCACATCCTCGAGAAGAAGGCTCCCAAGCGGAAGCGTCGTCTCGCAGGGGAGACCAGCGTCGCTCCTGGCGATGCTGCCCGGATCAAGCGGATGCTCGGCCGCTAGGCCAGTCCAAGGAGGATTGACACATGGCACGGGTAAAGCGCGCCGTCCACTCGAAGAAGAAGCGCAGGGCAACACTCGAGAAGGCCCAGGGCTACTACGGCAACAAGAGCCGGTCCTTCAAGTCCGCCAACGAGGCGGTCATGCACGCGGGCAACTACGCGTTCCGCGACCGCCGGGCTCGCAAGGGCGACTTCCGCTCGCTGTGGATCCAGAGGATCAACGCCGCGTGCCGGGAGAACGGCACCAGCTACAGCCGGTTCATCTCCGGCTTGCGCCTCGCCGAGATCGAGGTCGACCGCAAGGTCCTCGCCGATCTCGCCGTGCGCGAGCCCGCCGCGTTCACCGCTCTCGTCGGTGCCGCCAACGAGGCGACCGACTCGCACAAGGAGACGGCATAGGGAACCGGGGGCCGAGGGAGGGATCGCCCTCGATCGGCCCCCGACATCCCAGCGTGCAGCTGCTGCGGCGCCTCTCGGGGCGCCGCGCTGCGCGCTCGGAGCACGGCGCGTTCGTGATCGACGGCCCTGTCCTCGTCCGCGAGGCGCTCGCCGCGGGCGTCGCCGTGCGGGAGGCCTTCGTCGTCCCCGACTCGCCCGCCGGGCTCGTCGACGCCCTCTTCGCCAGCGGCGTCCGCGTGCACTCGGTGACCCCCGAGGTGCTGG
>DATCYI010000338.1:0-2789 GCA_036570385.1 Acidimicrobiales bacterium
GACGCCGGGGCCGCCGCCTCCGTGGGGGATGCAGAACGTCTTGTGGAGGTTGAGGTGGCTGACGTCGCCGCCGAACCAGCCGGGTCGTGCGATGCCGACGAGGGCGTTCAGGTTGGCTCCGTCGACGTACACCTGGCCGCCGTGCTCGTGCACCAGGTCGCAGATCTCGGTGATGCGCTCCTCGAACACTCCGTGGGTCGAGGGGTAGGTGACCATCAGCGCGGCGAGGTCGGCCGAGTGCTCGGTGACCTTGGCCTCGAGGTCGGCGACGTCGACGTTGCCGTCGTCGTCACAGGCGACGACCACCACCCGCATCCCGGCCATGACCGCCGACGCGGCGTTGGTGCCGTGGGCCGACGAGGGTATGAGGCAGACGTCGCGAGCCGATTCGCCGTTGGCCTGGTGGAACCCACGGATGGCGAGCAGGCCGGCCAGCTCGCCTTGGGAGCCGGCGTTGGGCTGCAGGGACACCGCGTCGTAGCCGGTGACCTCGGCCAGCCAGCGCTCCAGCGACGTGACCAGCTCGCGGTAGCCGGCCGCCTGCTCGAGGGGCGCGAAGGGGTGCAGCGACGCGAACTCGGGCCAGGTGATGGCGGCCATCTCCGTGGTGGCGTTGAGCTTCATCGTGCAGCTGCCGAGCGGGATCATCGAGCGGTCGAGCGCGATGTCCTTGTCGGCCAGCGAGCGGAGGTAGCGCAGCATCTCGGTCTCGGACCGGTGGGCCGAGAACACCGGGTGGGTCAGGTAGTCGGAGGTGCGGGCCAGCTCGGCCGGGAACCACGAGCCGGTCGGGCGGTCGGCGACGAGGCTGGCATCGAATGCAGCCGCGACCCGCTCGAGCACGTCTTCGGTGGTGGTCTCGTCGAGGGCGATGCCGACGTGGTCGTCGTCGAGGCGGCGCAGGTTGACGCCGTGGCGCAGGGCCGCGGCCAGCACCTCGTCGGCCCCGCCCGGGGCCCGCACCGCGAGCGTGTCGAAGAAGTCGGCGTAGACCTCGATGCCGGCGTCCCCCAGCGACGCGGCGAGCCAGGCGGCCTGGCCGTGCACCCGCTCGGCGATGGCACGCAGGCCTTCAGGGCCGTGGTACACGGCATACATCGAGGCGATCACCGCCAGGAGCACCTGCGCGGTGCAGATGTTCGAGGTGGCCTTCTCCCGGCGGATGTGCTGCTCGCGCGTCTGGAGCGCGAGGCGGTGGGCCGGGCGACCGTCGGCATCGACCGACACGCCGACGAGCCGACCGGGCATCGAGCGGCGCAGCGAGTCGCGGGTGGCGAGGAAGCCCGCGTGGGGCCCGCCGTAGCCCATCGGCACGCCGAAGCGCTGCGAGGACCCGACGACCACGTCGGCCCCCTGCTCGCCGGGAGGCACGATCACCGTGCAGGCCAGGAGGTCGGTGGCGACGGCGGCGAGGCCGCCCGCTGCGTGCACGGCTTCGATGGTGGGGGAGAGGTCGCGCACGACGCCGGTGGTGCCAGGGTGCTGCAGCAGCACCCCGAAGACGGCCTCGGGCTGGAGGTCGGACTCGGGATGGCCCACCACGACCTCTATGCCGAGGGGCTCGGCCCGGGTCCGCACGACGGCGATGGTCTGCGGGTGGGTCTCGGCGTCGACGAAGAAGGCGTTGGCCGCGTGCTTGGTGGAGCGACGGATCAGGGTCATCGCCTCGGCGGCGGCGGTGGACTCGTCGAGCATCGACGCGTTGGCGATGTCCATCGCCGTGAGGTCGGTGACCATCGTCTGGAAGTTGAGGAGGGCCTCGAGCCGCCCCTGGCTGATCTCCGGCTGGTAGGGGGTGTAGGCCGTGTACCAGGCCGGGTCCTCCAAGACGTTGCGCTGGATGACGCCGGGGGTGTGCGTGCCCGAGTAGCCCGCGCCGATCAGCGAGGTGACCACCTCGTTGCGGTCGGCCATGGCCCGCAAGCGGTCGAGCACCTCCGGCTCCGAGGCCGCCGCGGGCAGGTCGAGCGCCTGGTCGGCCCGGATCGACTTCGGCACCGCCTGCTCGAGCAGCTCGTCCATCGAATCGAGCCCGAGGGTGGCGAGCATCGCCGACACGTCAGCGGGGCGGGGCCCGATGTGGCGGTCGACGAAGGCGGTGGCCGGCGGGCGGCTCGATGCGGTGGTGCCGTCGGTCATGGGGGCTCCTCGGGGGTGCAGGAAGGTTGGTCCTGCCCCCACTGTCACCGCCGATCGAGACCGGTGCTCCAGCGTCGCCTCACCCCTGTGGTCCTGTTGCCTGAGAGGTTCCGGGGCGGTTGCACCTTCGGCGCCTGGCCACCGGAGGACCGGCACCAGGACTCTCCCACAGGGGTTCGTCAGCTCCGGCATCGTAACCCTCCCTCGCGGGGGAAGCGGACATCGGCCGACCCGCGCATGGTTGCCGACGCTCCCACTCGGGGAACCGTGTGGGGTGCCCAGCACCGTCCTGGACCAGCCACGCCCCGACACCCCCTCGATCCGCCCAGCCTCGGCGCCTCGCTGGGGCTCGCTCGACGTCCTTCGCGGCGTCGCCCTCTACGCCATGGTGGTGCACCACCTGCTCGAGTGGACCGGCGGCGACGCCCGCGAGCGGATCGTCGGCTTCGAGGGCTTGGCGATCACCGACCTGGCCGCACCCGTGTTCGCGGTCGGGCTGGGCGCTGCGGCCCACCTGGTCAGTCGTCGGATCGTCGCCCCCGGAGGTGACCGGCTGGTGATCGGCCGCCGCTCGCTCGAGCGCTGGCTTCGAGTCCTGCTCGCCGGCCTCGTGATCGACGTTGCCGTCGGCGGCGGCATCGACGGGGGAG
>DATCYI010000339.1:0-5829 GCA_036570385.1 Acidimicrobiales bacterium
CCAGATCTCCTCGTCGGTGGCGTCGGGCCGCACGAAGCGCAGGTTGGCGCCGATGGTGTCGTGGAAGAGGTGGCCGTCCTGGGTGACGACGCCGACCGTGGCGCGGAGGTCGTCGAAGGACAGGTCGCGCACGTCGACCCCCGAGAGGCGCACCCCACCGGCGTCCACGTCGTAGAGGCGCGGCACCAGCGATGCGATGGTGGACTTGCCAGCGCCGGACGAGCCGACCAGCGCCACCATCTGGCCCGGCTCCACCCGGGCGGAGATCCCGTGCAGCACCTCCACGCCCAGTCGGTCGTCGAGCACCGCCACCTCCTCCAGAGAGGCGAGGGACACCTTGTCCGCCGACGGGTAGGCGAAGCGCACGCTGTCGAGCTCGATCGACACCGGACCCTCGGGCATCGGCAGCGGCTCGGCCGGCTCATCGATCAGCGGCTCGATGTCGAGCACCTCGAACACCCGCTCGAAGCTCACCAGCGCGGTGACGATGTCGAGGCGGGCGGTGGCCAGCGCGGTGAGCGGCGCGTAGAGGCGGGTCAGCAGCAGCGCCATGGTCACAACCGTCCCGGGCTCGAGGTCACCCTGGAGCGCGAGGTAGCCACCCAGGCCGTAGATCAGCGCGAGAGCCAGGCCCGACACGAGACCAAGCGCCCGGAAGAACACCTCCATGGCCAGGGCCGACCGGACCCCGATGTCCCGCACCCGGCTCGCCCGGCGACCGAACTCCTCGACCTCCTCCGCGGGGCGGCCGAACAGCTTGACCAGCGTGGCGCCCGGTGCGGAGAACCGCTCGGTCATCTGCGAGGTCATCGCGGCGTTGTGCTCGGCAGCCTCGCGCTCGAGGGCGCCGACGCGAGCGCCGACCCGACGAGCGGGGATGACGAAGGTGGGCAGCAGCACCACCGCCAGCAGCGTGATCTGCCAGGACAGGCTGGCCATCACGCCGACGGTGAGGACGAGGGCGATCGTGTTCGTGACGACGCCGGCGAGGGCCGACGTGAAGGCCCGCTGGGCGCCGATCACGTCGTTGTTCAGCCGGCTGACGAGCGCGCCGGTGTGGGTGCGGGTGAAGAACGCGATCGGCATGCGCTGCACGTGGCCGAAGACGGCTCGCCGCAGGTCGAGGATGAGGTTCTCACCGAGTCGCGAGGACTGCAGCCGCTCGACGAGGCCCACGCCCGCCTCCACGGTGGCCACGACCCCGATGAGCACGGCCAGCAGCACGACCGTGCGGGTCTCCTCTTCCTCGACGATGGCATCGACCGCCTCACCGGCGAGCAGCGGGGCGGCTACGCCGAGGACGGCGGCGATCGTGGCCAGGCCCAGGAACAGGGCGATGGTGCGGGCATGGGGGCGGGCGAAGTCGGCCACCCGTCGGACGGTGCCCCGGCGCACGGCACGGCGGGACCCGTCGTCTTGCATGGCGCTGCGGAGCGCGGAGTAGGCGTTGAAGTCGGACACGTGGACGACGGTACGACCTCAAGCGAACTTCAGGTCAAGGACTTTCAGGGCTCAGGCTCAGTCGTCCTCGATGAGCCCGCGGGGGCCGGGACCGTGGCTGGCCAGCCAGTCGCCCGGGTTCACCAGCTTGCAGACGCTGAGGGTCAGGCACCCGCAGCCGATGCAGGAGTCGAGCTGGTCGCGGAGCCGTTCGAGCAGCCGGATCTGGGCGTCGATGCGCGGGCGCCAGGCGGTCGACAGCTCGTGCCAGTCCTGCTGGGTGGGCGTGCGGTTCTCGGGCAGCGACTCGAGCGCGGCGCGGATCTCGTCGAGGCGCAGGCCGACCTGCTGCGCCACTCTGATGAACGACACCCGTCGGATGATCTCGCGGGGGTACCGGCGCTGCCCGCCCTCGGTGCGGTGGGCGTGGATCAGCCCCTCCGCCTCGTAGTAGCGCAGCGCGGAGTGGGCCACGCCGGTGCGCTCGGCCACGGCGCCGATCGTCAGCATGCGGTCGAGCATCAGCGATCCTCGTGGCGGCGGCGCAGGGCAGCTTGGCGATGGGCGAGGAGCATGAGGTCGGCGTCGCTCCAGGTCGGCTCCTTGGGGACCATGAGGTTCTCCAGGGCCGCGCAGGCCTGCTTGGTCATGGCCAGGGTGAGCGGATCCATCGACAACAGCCGCTCGGCCAGCCGGCGAGCCTCGCCGAGCACCTCGGCGTCGGGCACCACGTGGTTGAGGAAGCCCCACTGGAGGGCCTGGGCGCTGGTGAAGCGCTCGCAGGCCATGGCCAGCTCCTTCGTGCGAGCGGGGCCGAGCTCGCGCATGAGGCGGGGCAGGGCCTGCCAGGTCAGCGGCATGTCGAGCTCGACCTCGGGGATCGAGAACCACGCCGACTCCGCCGCGACCCGCAGGTCGCAGCAGCTCAGCAGCACGACACCGCCCCCGACCGCGAGGCCGTTCGCGGCTCCGATCAGGACCTGCGGTATGCGGTCGAGCAGCTCGCAGGTTCGCCCACCGTGGTGGAGCCGGGCCCGTCGATCGAGGTCGTTGAGCGGCGGAGCCGCCGGCCGGGAGCCGAGCTCGGCGCCGGCCGAGAACGCCCGCCCGGCACCGGTGAGGATCACGACGCGAGCCGAGTGGTCGGTCTCCAGGTCGGTGCAGAGCGCCTGCAGCTCGTCGTGCAGCTGGAAGTCGAGGGCGTTGAGCTTGTCGGGCCGGTCGAGGGTGACGGTGACGAGACCGTCGAGCGCGGCGTCGCGCTCGACCGAGATCCGCTCGTAGCCCACGTCAGCCACCGCCCCTCCGTTCGTCACGCCCCGCGTCGACGGGCAGCATCACACGTGGCGCTCGAGCAGCCCGGTGTCGACGTCGTAGAGGAAGCCGCCCACCGCGACGCTGTCGGGGATCAGCGGGTGCGACTGGACGATGTGGACGTCCTCGCGCAGGGCCGCGAGCTGGTCGGAGACGACCCCGAAGAACTGCCAGTGGGCGTCCTGGCCGCTGAGCTCGCTGATCTTGTCCCGCAGCTCGTCCTGGGTGCTGCTGGTCATGGCGCAGCGGGTGTGCGGCACGACCACGATGCGGTCGACGTTGAGGAGGTGCACGCCGAGGATGAGCGCCTCGAGCGCCGCCTGCGTGACGCGACCACCGGGGTTGCGGAAGATCTTCGCGTCGCCCGGCGAGAGCCCGAGCATGCCCAGCGGGTCTATTCGCGAGTCCATGCACGTGACCACCGCTACGCCTGCATGAGCCACGCCGTCGAAGCCGCTGAGTGCGAAGGTCTTGGCGAAGTCGCGGTTGGATGAGAGCAGGTCGTCGAATGCGTCGGTCACGATCCGAACGCTAGCGATCTGGGCATCCTCGACGCAGATGCCGCGAAACGCCGTCTGGTCAGGCCTCGGGCAGCGGGATGCGCCAGCTGAGGCGGGTGCCGCCGCGCTCGGACGGCTCCACCGTCATGCTGCCGCCGAGCTGCTCGGCGCGGGCGCGCAGGTTGCGCAGGCCGCTCGAGCGCGTGGCCTCACCCGGGCCGACGCCGTTGTCGACGACGGTGATGCACATCTCGGAGTCGACAGCGACCTCCACGGAGGTGGAGCTCGCATGGGCGTGGCGAGCCACGTTCGAGAGCGCTTCACGGATCACCGCGAGCGCGTGCTCGTGCACGTTGGACGGGACCGCGGAGTCGATGGGCCCGCTGAAGCGCACGACCGGCTCGTAGCCGAGCGTGGCGGCGGCCGCGCCGGTCAGCTCGAGCGTCTGGCGGCGCAGGCTGCTCGCCGACTCCTGGTGCAGCTCGAGGCCGAAGATGGTCGTGCGGATCTCGGTCGTGACCTTGTCGAGCTCGTCGATCACGTGGTTGACCCGCTCCGCCAGCTCGGGACGCTCGGTGAGGTTGGCCACCGACTGCAGGCTCATGCCGGCGGCGAAGACGCGCTGGATCACGAGGTCGTGCAGGTCGCGGGCGATGCGCTCGCGGTCGGCGAGCATCATCAGCTCCTCGCGGGCCCGTTGTGCCTGCGCCAGCTCCGCCTCGGCGCGCCGACGCTCAGAGATGTCGCGGAACACGCCGGAGATGCCGACGATGCGGCCGTCCGCGTCGTGGATCGCGGAGAGCGTCACCTCCACCTCGACCGCATGCCCGTCCTTGTCGCGCCGCCTGGTCTCGAACGAGCCCACGTGCTCGCCCGCGCCGACCCGCTCCCTGGCGGCGGCCAGCGGCGCTGTGAAGGCTTCGTCGACCACCGTGAAGATCGACCGGCCGATCATCTCCTCCGCGCTGAACCCGAGCAGCCGCTCCGCTCCCGGGTTCCACGACGACACGATCCCCGCGAGGTCGGTGGCGGCCACCGCGTCGTTCGTCGACTCGACGATGGCGGCGAGGTGGGCCTGTGCGGCCTGCTCCCGGCGACGCTCGGTGAGGTCGCGGATGGCGGCGACCACGATCGTGCCGCTCTCGGTGGCGATCGGCGCCAGGCTGATGTCGACGGGGAACTCGGTGCCGTCCTTGCGGCGCCCGTGCAGGTCGAGCCCCGCGCCCATCTGGCGCACGCTCGGCTCACGCTCGAAGCCCTCTCGGTGGCGTCGGTGCTGCAGGCGGGCACGATCCGGCACCAGCCGCTCGAGCTTCCCGCCGACGAGGTCTGAGGAGTCGTAGCCGAACAGCTCGGTGGCGAGCTGGTTGGCCACGCAGATCGTGCCGCCCCGGTCGACGCCGATCACCGGGTCGGGGATCAGCTCCACGAGCGCCTCGACGAGCGTGGAGTCGAGCAGCCGGTCGGTGGGGTCGCTCATCGTGGACGCATCGACTTGACCCTCTGGCGGCGACCCTGTCGAGGACGGCATCGGACCCAGTGTGACGGCCCCGACCACCCCTCACAAGCCGGCCTGGGACCTTCGGCCCTAGTGGAAGCCGGTCCTTTGGGTGACGCTGCGGCGATGCGAACCGAGCACGTGGACGTCCTGATCGTCGGCGCCGGCATCTCGGGGGTGGGCGCGGCGTGGCACCTCCAGGACCAGAGGCCCGGCACCAGCTTCGTCATCCTCGAGGCCATGGAGAGCTTCGGAGGCACGTGGCTGATGCACCGCTACCCGGGCATCCGCTCCGACAGCGACCTCTACACGTTCGGCTACCGCTTCAAGCCCTGGACGGGGCCGCCCATCGCCACCGCGGAGCAGATCCGCAAGTACATGAGCGAGGTCATCGAGGAGACCGGCATCGGCGACCACATCCGCTACGAGCACCGGGTCAGCTCGGCGTCGTGGTCGAGCGAGGACCGGCTCTGGACGGTCGAGGTCACCCGCACCGACACCGACGAGCGGCTCCGCTTCACGACCGGGTTCCTGTGGATGTGCCAGGGCTACTACCGCCACGCCGAGGGCTACACCCCGGAGTGGCCAGGCATGGACCGGTTCCAGGGTCGCATCGTGCACCCCCAGACCTGGCCGGAGGACCTCGAGTACGCGGGCAAGCGGATCATCGTCATCGGCTCCGGCGCCACCACCGCCACCCTCGTGCCGGCGGTGGCCGAGGCCTGCGAGCACGTGACGGTGCTGCAGCGCTCCCCCACCTACTTCTTCCCGGGCAAGAACGTGAACGAGCTGGCTGACACGCTTCGCGAGCTCGACATCCCCGAGGAGTGGACCCACGAGATAGTCCGCCGGAAGATCCTCCAGGACCAGGAGGCGCTCACCCGCCTGTCGGTCGAGGCTCCCGAGCTCGTCAGGGAGGAGCTGCTCAAGGGCGTGCGCGAGCTGCTGCCCGAGGGCTACGACGTCGAAACCCACTTCGGCCCGCAGTACCGGCCGTGGCAGCAGCGCCTCGCGTTCGTGCCCGACGGCGACCTGTTCGCGGGGATCAGGGCCGGCAAGGCGTCGATGGTGACCGAC
>DATCYI010000340.1:0-6522 GCA_036570385.1 Acidimicrobiales bacterium
GCCGGCGGCGCTGAGCTCGACACCTCGCGGGGCGGCGCTGCTCCGCGACTACGGCGAGGTCGCCGCTCGCCAGCTCGTCGGGTCGATCCAGGTGCACGTCCCCGTGGGTGACGCCGACCGCACGCTCGCAGTCCACAACGCCCTGCGTGGCTACCTCCCGGAGATCGCCGCGCTGGCCGCCGCCGCCCCCTTCCACGAGGGGCGCGACACGGGCCTGGCGTCGGTCCGGCCGCTGATCTGCACCCAGCTGCCGCGGCAGGGCGTCCCCCCTGTGATCACCAGCTGGGAGGACCACGTCGACGACCTGAGCTGGGGGGCAGGGGCCGGCTCGATCACAGACCCGGGTCGCTGGTGGTGGGAGCTTCGTCCGCACGTCGGGTTCGGCACCCTCGAGGTGCGCGTGCCCGACGTGCAGCCGACCGTCGCCGACACCTTGGGCGTGGTGTCGTTCGTCCATGCGCTGATCTGCCACCTCGCTGCTGCGCACTGCGACGGGATGCCGCTAGATGCCCCGCCGACCTGGCGCATCGAGGAGAACCGCTGGTCCGCCCTGCGCGACGGCGTCCACGGCCGCCTGGCCGACCTGCGCACCGGCCAGACCGAACCGACCCGGCAGCGCCTGCTGCGCCTGATCGATCACGTCGAGCAGCACGCGCCCACCGGTCTCGACGCGGCGCGGGCGCTGGTGGCCGACCCCGCTCTCGACCGCCTCCGCCGCGCAGGGCTCTCCGGCGCCACGAGCTGGCTGGCCGAGGTCTTCGCGCCATGACCAGTGGCGACGCTCGCCCCGGTCGACTCTGCGTCGGCGACAAGGGGAAGGCGTAGCCGCATGGACCTCGTGACCCTGCCGGGCGTGTTCAGCCCGATATCCGACTCCTGGATGCTCGCCGAAGCCCTCGCCCGCGAGCCGATCGGGCCGGGATCACGGGTGATCGACGTCTGCACCGGTAGCGGTGTTCTGGCGCTGTCCGCCGCGAAGCTGGGCGCCGACGTCACCGCAGTGGACGTGTCCCGGCGGGCCGTGCTCACCGTGCGGCTCAACGCGTGGCGCCACCACCTGCGGGTGCGCACCCAGCGAGGACGGTCGTTCGAGCCGGTGGCCGGCGAGCGCTTCGACCTCATCGTCAGCAACCCGCCCTACGTCCCGTCGCCCAGGGAGGAGCTCCCGACCCGAGGGGCCTCGCGGGCGTGGGAGGCCGGGCTGGACGGGCGCATCGTGCTCGACCAGCTCTGCGACGAAGCACCCGGCCACCTCTTGCCCGGCGGCGCGATCCTGCTCGTCCACTCGTCCCTCATCGGCGACGACGCCACCGTAGAGCGGCTCCAGCGGGCGGGTCTGACCTCCGTCGAGGTGATCGAGCGGCACCGAGGCCCCCTGGGCCCGCTCATGCGGGCTCAGCAGGAAGCCGGCACCATCCCCGCCGACATCGACGAGGAAGACGTCGTCATCATCCGCGCCGTCGCACCGCACTAACGGCACGGGCCAGGGCGGCTACTCCCAGCGGAAGAGGCGGGTGGCCAGGAGGGGGGCGGCGACGGCCCACACGGCCAGCACCAGCCAGGCCCGTCCCGGCACCTCCAGCCCCGCGGTGAGGGTGGCGCGCACCGCCTCGGCCAGAGCGGTGCTGGGCAGCAGCTTGGCCGCCTCCTCCACAGGGCCGGGCAGCTCCTCGAGCGGTATCACCATGCCCGACAGCAGGAGCAGCACGAGGTAGAGGCCGTTGGCGGCGGCCAGCACCACGAGCGCCTTGAGCGCCCCGGCCAGGCAGAGCCCGAGCCCCGCGCATGCTGCGGTGCCGAGCAGCACCGCGAGCAGGAAGGCAGGCTCCGCCGACGGCTCCCAGCCGAGAGCGAGCGCCTCGACCCACAGCACGGCGATCTGCACGAGCTGCACCACGAGCACCGCGAGCGCCTTGGCCGTGAGCAGCCTCGGTCGCCCGAGGGGGGTGGACCCGAGGCGCTTGAGCACGCCCTGCTCACGCTCGAAGCCCGTGCCGATGGCCAGGTTCACCATCGATGTGGACAGCACCGCGAGAGCGATGACCCCCGGCGCCAGGAAGTCGATCGGCTCGCCGTCGATCGGCAGCACGTCGACGTTGGCGAAGAAGGCCAGCAGCAGCACCGGGATGACCATCGTGAGCAGCAGCGACTCGCCGTTGCGAGCCAGGACGGCCAGCTCGAGCCGGAGGTGAGCGATGAGCGGCCTCACCGTCGCCGCCTGCGGCGCTGGGTGCCGCGGTCGTCATCGAGATCGCTCTGCGGCGAGGCGGGCTGGTCGGCGATCAGGCGCAAGAACACGTCCTCCAGGCGCTGACGACCGGCGCGGAGATCGGCCAGCGGCAGGTCCCGCTCCGCCAGCCAGGCGGTCAGCGCGGCAACGAGCGCCGGCGTCCCCTCGGCCCGCACCACGTACTCGCCGGGTCGGTCCTCGAGCACCAGGCCCGCGCCACCCGAGTCGGCTCCAGGCGAGTGCCCGGTCAACCGCTCGCCGAGCGACTCGACGTCGAGGCCCGGCGGAGCACCGAAGCGCACCTCCGGCACGCTGGCCGTGCTCGTGAGCTCGGCCGGGCTGCCTGCGGCGACGACGCGGCCGTGGTCGAGGATCACCACGTGATCGGCCAGCCGCTCCACCTCGTCGAGGTCGTGGCTGGTCAGCAGGATGGTGACGCCGTCGTCGCGCAGCCCTGCGATCACATCCCGCAGCACCTGGCGGCCCTGCGGGTCGACGCCTGAGCCGGGCTCGTCGAGGAACGCCACCTGCGGGCGCCCCACCAGGGCCAGCGCGAGCGCCAGGCGCCGCTGCTCGCCACCGGAGAGCTGGCGCCACGTGCGGCGCTCCTTGCCCGCCAGCCCCACCCGATCGAGCAGGTCGCCCGGTGCGAGCGCGTCGTCGTATAGAGCGGCGGCGTGCCGCAAGGCCTCCCCGGCCCGGACGCCGCTGCCCACCCCGCCGGCCTGCAACATCACGCCGATGCGACGGGTGAGCGCAGCGTGGTCGCGCTGCGGGTCGAGGCCGACCACCGACGCCCGTCCGGTGTCCGGACGGCGGTAGCCCTCGAGCACCTCGATCGTCGTCGTCTTGCCCGCTCCGTTGGGCCCGAGCACCGCCGTGATCCGGCCGGCCTGCGCTGCGAACGACACCCCGTCGACCGCCACCACGTCTCCGTAGCGGACGGTCAGCTGCTCCACCTCCACCGCGGCCACCGCCCGAACCTACAGACCCCGCGCCGCCCACCCCCACCTCACCACCACCTTGCCACCGCCTTCCACCACCGTGGCCGAGACCTCACGAACCTGCGCCCCAAACACGCGGGTTTCCGCGACGAATGGCCGCAGGTTGGTGGAGGTCTGGCGAACCTGCGCCCCAAACTCGCGGGTTTCCGCGAGGAATGGCCGCAGGTTGGTGGAGGTCTGGCGGGGTTGGGGTGGAACCGGGACCGGATCGGGGGCGGGGACTGCGGGCGGGCACAACTACCGTTGGTCCATGCTCGACATCCGCCGGATCCGGACCGACCCCGACGCCGTTCGCGCCGGGCTGTCCCGCCGGGGCGGCGACGCCGCAGCCAGCATCGACCGCATCGTCGAGCTCGACGCCCGGGCCCGCGACCTCGGGACCCAGCGCGACGAGCTGCGGGCTCGCGTCAAGGCGCTCTCGAAGGACGTCGGTCGGCTGCGGGGCCAGGGCGACGCCGCGGGTGCCGAGGACCTCATGGCCCAGAGCCGGGCCCTGGGCGACCAGGAGAAGGCGCTCGACGTCGAGGTCTCCGCTCTCACCGATGAGGTGCGCGATCTGCTGCTGCGCACGCCCAACGTCCCCGCCGACGACTGCCCCGACGGCGCCGGGGAGGCCGACAACGTGGTGCTGCGCACCGAGGGCTACGACGCGGCGGCCTACGACGAGCACCAGCGGGTGCCGCACTGGGACATCGGCGCCGAGCTCGGGATCCTCGACGGTGAGCGGGCGGCGAAGATCTCCGGGTCGATGTTCATGATCTACAGGGGCTGGGGCGCCCGGCTGCTGCGGGCGATGGTGCAGCTCAGCCTCGACCGCAACGCCGACGCCTACGAGGAGATCCGCCCGCCCACCGTCGTGCGCACCGACACGATGATCTCCACCGGCCACCTGCCGAAGTTCGACGAGGAGGCGTACCACATCGAGCGCGACGACCTCTGGGCCATCCCCACCGCCGAGGTGCCGCTCACCTCGCTGCACCGGGACGAGATCGTCACCGAAGCCGAGCTCCCGTTGCGGTACGCGGCCTACACGTCGTGCTTCCGCCGTGAGGCAGGAGCAGCGGGCCGCGACACCCGTGGCCTGCTGCGGGCCCACGAGTTCGACAAGGTCGAGCTCTTCGCGCTGGCCAGCGGCGCCGAGCAGGCGATCGCCTGCCAGGAGGACGTGCTCGCCCGCAGCGAGTCGATCCTGCGAGACCTCGGCCTCGCCTACCGGATCCTCGACCTGTGCGCCGGCGACATCGGAGGCTCGGCCGCCCGCACCTGGGACATCGAGGCCTACGCGCCGGGCTGCGACATGTGGCTGGAGGTCAGCTCCGTGTCGTGGTTCACCGACTACCAGGCCCGTCGGGCCAACATCCGCTTCCGGCCGTCCGAGGGCAAGGGCACGGAGATCTGCCACACCGTCAACGGCTCGGCGATGGGCTGGCCCCGCACCGTGGCGGCCTACCTCGAGACGCACCGCCAGCCCGACGGATCGATCGCCGTGGTCGAGGTGCTGCGGCCGTATCTGGGCGGCGCCGAGGTCATCCCGGCCCGCTAGAAGCGCCCGCTGAGCCGCCATCGCGCCCATAGTGGGTAGGAGCGCGCCGTTCGCGGCACGTGATGCCAGCGCGCTCGGTCACCTAACGTCTTTCTGACATGCCGCTCCCCCCGGCGGCCTGAGAAGGAGCACATCGTGCAGAAGCTCTACGCCTCGATGGCCGTCAACCTCGGAAAGCGCGCGGCCGTCGTGGGCGTGATCGTCTTCCTGGTGACCGCGATCCTCGGTCTCGGGCTGACCAAGCTCGAGTTCGCGACGGGCCAGGACAGCTACCTCAACACCGACGAGGACGTCTACAAGGACAACGTCGACTACCAGGACCTCTTCGGGGGCCAGGCGATGCTCACCCTCTTCACCATGGAGGAGGGCAAGACGATCGTCGACCTGTTCACGCCCGAGAACATGGCGGCGTGGGAGGCCATCGAGGAGGAGGTGCTGGCCGATCCGGGCGTGCAGTCCGTCGTCACGCCCCGCGCCGCCCTGGAGTTCACCCAGCGCATGGTCACCATGACGCCCGACGGCGAGGTCACCGACGACGCGACGGCCAGCGTGGCCGGTCAGGCCCTCCTCGGCGCCCGCGAGCGCGAGACCAGCGACGCGGCGATGCAGGTGCGCCTCGACGACGCCCTCACCACCCTCGAGCGCCTCAACGCGGTGCCGCCCGAGGAGCGGGTGTTCGAGAACCGCGATTGGGTGCAGTTCCTCCTCACCGACAACCGCGGCGAGATCCGCAAGGCGCTGCGGCCGTTCTTCCCCGACGACACCCACGCTCAGCTCGTCACCCGCCTCACCGGCAACGCCGACATCGAGGAGGAGGGTCGGGCCAGCGAGATCGTCGTCGGCGCGGTCCAGGAGCACGAGTTCGCCAACGCCAGCGTCGTCACCACCGGCGCGGCCGTGCTGCTCAAGGACCTCAACGACTACCTGAAGGGCGGGTTCCTCACCCTCGGCGGCATCGCGGTGGCGCTGATGCTCGTCATCCTGCTGCTCGCGTTCAACGTGCGCTGGAAGCTGCTGCCGCTCTTCGTAGTGCTGATCGGCGTCGTCTGGGCCTTCGGCCTGGCCGGCTACCTGGGCATCCCGCTGTCGATCGTCACCATCTCGGGCCTGCCGATCCTGCTCGGCATCGGCATCGACTTCGCGGTGCAGATGCACAGCCGGGTGGAGGAGGAGGTGCAGCTCGATCGAGCGCCGCACCCGATCCAGGAGACCACCACCAACCTCATCCCATCCCTCATCATCGCCACGCTCGCGGCGGCGGTCGCCTTCCTCACGCTGCTGCTCGCCGAGGTGCCGATGATCCGCTCGTTCGGCGTGCTGCTGGCGCTCGGCATCGTGATCGTCGTGATCGCGGACATCGTGCTGCCGACGGCGATCCTGGGTGCCCGCGAGTACCGCTCGCCCACCCCGCAGCGCGACTACACCACCGACGCGGTCGGCCGGGCGGTCGTGAAGGTCGGCTCGATGCCCCGCAAGGCCGTGCCCGCGCTGGTCGTGGGCTCGGTGATCGTGTTCGTCGGCGGTGGCATCGTCGACCCGATGCTCGACCTGCAGACCGACCCGGAGGAGTGGGTCGACCAGGACAGCCAGGTGATCGAGGACATCGGGATCCTCAAGGACGAGGTGAAGTCATCGTCGGAGCTCGGCATCTACGTCCAGTCCGACGAGGCCTTCAGCGACGAGTCGGTCGCGTTCGTGCACGACCTCGCGGTCAGCTCGCTCGACGAGCACGAGGAGCTGCTCAC
>DATCYI010000341.1:0-19280 GCA_036570385.1 Acidimicrobiales bacterium
GTGTAGATGGACTGGAGGGGGTCGCCGACAACGATTGTAGGAATCGATTGGTTGAGCGCCACGACCACGCCATGTTGGTCCTTGCTGCAGTCCTGGTATTCGTCGACGAGCGCAGCGCTCCACGAGGCTGAAAGCATGCGCCGAATTCCGTGCGACTCGAGGACGGTCGCCGCGCCCGCATAGATCGCGTGGTAGTCGCGCGACTCCTCTGACTCCAGGTCCGCCCAGCCCGCGAGCAAGGGGTACCTCCGGCACAGCGCCTCGCACCAACCCGCGATCGTGGCGACGTGGGTCCGACGGGGGTCCCCGCCGACCAGTGCGATTCGGCGGCGAAGAACCTCAACACCCGCATTGGTGTGAGTCAGTAGCAGAGTCCGTCGAGCATCGTCGGGAGAGACGGCGCAACAGCGGGCGAGGAGTTCCGTCTTGCCTGCCCCTGCGGCGAGAACGCTGAAGCAGGGTGCCTCGTCGAGAAGGCGTCGAGCGTCGTCGTTTGCTTGATCAGTCGCCATCGGTGTGCGGCGGCACCGCGAACTGGATTAGCCCGGACAGGCCATCTCTCAGTTCGGTAGGACCAATGTCGAGTCCGCCAACCCACTCCCCGAGTAGTTGGCCACTGCTCTGGCGCTTGAACCACTTGCCTCCGTGAGCGGCTTGTCCCAACGCGACTCGGATCTCATCGAGTTGAAGCGAATCGGAGGTCCAGCCTGACGGGTCGGAACCCGGGAGATCTGGGTTGCGGGGAAGTCTGCTGGACACCGCGTCGCGGATTGCGGTGAGGGCTTCGTCGCCGTCACCGTCGTCGGCACGGATGCGAATGGCCAACGCGAGCAACTCGGACAACGCCGTCGCCGGCACGTCGGCGAAGATCTGCGCCTCGAGACAATTGCCTACGGCCCACCGAACGATCGTCACACCGGTCGCCTCGGCCGCATCGATCGCCTCATCAGCAGTGCGGTCGTCGTTGTCGACAACCACGGCGACCTCATATCCAAGGCTTGCGAGAAGGCGTGCCCGCTCAGCCGCCTGCTTACCATCGGCGCCATTGGCGACGGATACACCCTCAGCCGCAGCGGAGCGCTTCGTCGCTCTTTCATATGCGATCAGCACGCCCTCCACGAAACCAACTTCGGTTGCGCCCTCCCCGACGACTATCCGACGGGCCAAGAGGGCGGAGGGTGCCGCACGAACGACGCTTTGGAAGCTCACTCGGTGCTCCCCGAGCTGGCCCGGAACGGCGTTTACTGTCGTCGTCTGCGCGTTGGATCGGACCACAGCCAGTTGACTAGCGACCAGCTGCTCAAGCACCAGTGGCGAGTGCGTGACAACTAGCACTTGATCACCGGAACTGGCCGCCGCGGAAAGTTGCCGGAGGAAGTGCCGGAGGCGATGCGGATCGAGACCGTTCTCCACCTCGTCGACCACTAGCACGGTGTTGTGATTGCCCGCAGCCAACTGCAGCGCGAGCCCCATCAGTCTTCGAGTGCCTAGCCCGTAGGTTGCCACCGGCAGGTCGCCCTCGTGAAGATTGAGCGAGCCCAATCGAGAGTAGAGCGCCGGGTCCAGCCCCGGGCGAAGCTCACCCAGCGATACCCCGAGGTTCCTCTGAGCTGAATCTCTAGCTGCTGCCGCGGCGGCGCGGAGCTGCGCATCGGGATTATCGAACACCGCCTTGCGCGCAGCGCGATGGGAGTCGGCCAGTACAAGCGGGACTTCCGGTGCAGGCCCTGTCAGTCTCGTCAATGCGGAGCCCCGCGCCCAGCGGAGGTGCCGATCGACGCCATCGTCGAGCCGCACCGCGGTCAGCTGTTCACGCGCCCGGCCGTGCAGTCGACGTGGCTCGTCGCTCGAGTCCTTTACGACGGTCCACACCGGCTCGAGACTCGCGTCAACGCGGAGCTCGAGCGTGACAGCTGCGTCGCATCCGGGCAGCGGGTCGTCGTGGACCTCGCCTGCCGCGTCCACCCCTCGCAGCATCGTCCCGAAGATGTCGATGTGGACCAGTTCGTCGGATAAGTCGCACAGGGTTGCGGAGATCACCAGGTCCTGCGATGTATCTCCGTGCGTGAAGTCGGCGTCGCTGAATTGGGTGTTCCATCCAGCGGCAAGCAGCAAAGAGAGCGCGTCGAGAATGGTGGACTTGGTGCTGTCGCCTGGGCCCACGAGACATGTCAGTCCCGGGCCCGGTCGCCAGGTCAACTCGCCGATTCCCCTGAAGTGGGACACGCTTAGCTCGTGAACGCGCATGGAGTCTCCAATTTGCGACGGGGCGATCCGCCGCCCGTCGGCCTATGTAGCCGCTCTGTTGGCACTATCGCCCTAGCGTGTTCTTGGCTCGCCGACTCGGTACCAGCTCGGTCACGCTGAATGGGCAACTCCCGTTGACTATCGCCTCGTAGCCGTCAATCGCCCGGCGCGCCGCCTGGAGGCCCCGAGCCGGTCCGGGCAGGCCCCTGCCGCGATCTCGGAAGTACGCACCGTAGAACGCTGATGAGAAGGTGGTGGACTCGTGCCAGGACACCATTCTCCTAGCTCCGATGTAGGCGATGGGCTGCTCGATGCAGTCCCTGATCGCACGCGTGAACCTCCCCTGGGCGGTGCCACAGCAGTCAGCGAAGAGAACAGGAGACTCGATGCCCTCGCCGTCCTCAGCAAACGTCTCGGCGAGCTCCGTCAGGTTGAGAGTGGACTCCTCGTCGTCGCTCCAGAATCCGAGGTCATCGGGTCCGCTCCCGCCGTGGGCGATGACATGAATGATGTCGGCCGGGTTCTGGAGCGCCGCCGCTACGGTCCAGAAGTCACGGGTTCGGATGAACTCAACTTCGGCGAGAGGGTTGTCACTGGCTCGAGCAACCAGCGATTGGATGAGCGACTGAGCGAACGCCATCGACGTGTCGAAGTCCCGGTCGAAGCCGAGATCAACGAGCCGAACCCGTGCCGGGCGCATGACCGCTAGCTCGCCAGCTCTGGCGACACCCGGCCGCTGAGATAGCCCGGCAGCTCTGACTCCGGCAATGAGCGGGTCGAGTTGTTCATCCGAACGAAGAACACCCGATCGTCCTTGCTTGTCTTGGCCCAGACGGGGCCGGGGGACGAGGCGACGTCGAGACGGCAGATCTCCTTGCCCTCGTGCTGGGCGATCCGGGCTCTCGTGCGAGTGACGGGGGTGTGGCCCAGCGCAGCGATGAGGTGGGTGGTGAGCCAGTTGACGAAGCCATCGCCGTTGGCCGGTTTCACGCGCGCATAGTCGTGGTCGAGGCCGACGGCCTCGCGGTCGGGACCGATGCCGATCAGCAGCGTTCCGCCCTCGGTGTTGAGGAAGCCCGCCACGGTCTTCACGATGGCGTCCTCGATGGCCTTGCTGGGCTGGCTCTCGCGCAGGTCCCATCGGGCGGTGGACTTGAACTCGACGGCGTAGTCCTCGTCATTGGCGATCAGCTCGTCGACGGTGCGGAGCTCTGGCTTTCCGGTCAGGCCGAGCTTCTCGGCGACGAGGGCGACGAACTCGGCGTCGTGGCGGAGTTGTTCGACGACCTCGTCGGTGAGGGCTGCGGTGCTGATGGCCCCGGCGGCGAGTGTGGCCAGGCCCGTACTGGACGTTGCCGACCCGACCGTGTCGCCTTCGTACACGCTGGTGCCGTCGTCGCCGTAGACGGTGGCTACGTGGTCGAAGACGGCCTGGACCTTGGCGTTGAACACGTCGGATGGGTACGGGTCGGCCGGCAGGTCGGCGTCGAGCACATCTCGGATCTCGGTGCGGACGGAGGCCATCGTGGCGGACTTGCGGCGCCAGTCGAGGACGAGCTTGTCGTGCAGGTGGGCGAGGAGGCGCTTGGCGCTGGCCTTCACCACTGCGCTCTCGGTGTCGGTGAGGATGGGCTCGGGCTTGGTGAGGAGGTCGAAGATCGCGAGCTCCTCTTCGGTGAGGCCCTCGACGACGGTCCGCTGCTCCTCCTCGCTGAGCGACTTGGACAGCTCGATGAGCCGCTTGAGGTACTCGTCGATGTTGAGGCTGCCCGCGTTGTAGGTGGCGATGAGCTCCTCGATGCGCTCGACCAGGTCGTAGCGGGTCGGGTTGCGCCCGGCGGCGCTGATGGCGCGCTGCTTGAGAAGGGCAGCTAGGCGATCGGTCTCGGCTCGCTTTCGCCCGGCGAAGCTGGCGGCGAGGGCGTCGAAGTCGATCTGGGACAGGTCGATCAGAGCGTCCGGCTCGCTGCCCTCGGCGGCGGCCCGGATGACGTACTCCTCGGCCCCGACGGACCGGTCGAGCAGCGCCTCCACCGCGTCAGAGACGTCGTCGAGGTCGGCCTGTGGTGGCCGGGACACGTCCGTGATGCGTTCCGCCAGCACCCGGATGGCGGCCACCGTGTGCTGGTTGGCGGCCGCCGCCGGGTCGGGGAGGAGGGCCTTGAAGATCTTGCGTGCCTGACGGGCCGCGGCGAGGAACCCGGTGCGTGTCTCCTCGTCGACCAGTAGCGCCTCCACCGCGGCGTCGCGCAGGGCGATGTGGGCGAACCCAGAAGCGTCACGCAAGGCGATCAGGTCGACTCCGTTGGTCGAGCAGACCTCGACCACGGCGTCGATGGCCTCGGAGAGGGCGGCCACCAGAGCCTCGACGTCCTGGATCGGCGAGTCCACGCCCACCTCGGCGTTGGCGGCACCGTAGATGGCGAGGGCCTTCTCGAGGTTCCGGAACACGCCGATGTAGTCGACGATCAGCCCGTTGTCCTTGTCGGGGAACACCCGGTTCGCTCGGGCGATCGTCTGCATCAGCGTGTGGTTCCGCATGGGACGGTCGAGGTAGATCGTCGAGACGCTGGGGGCGTCGAACCCGGTCATCCACATGGCGCACACGAACACCAGCCGCAGCGGATCGCCCGAGGCCTTGAACTTCTCGGCCAGGTCCTCCTCGTTCATTCGCTTGCGGTGTGGGCGGATGTCGAGGCCCTGGCGCTCCAGGTGGCCGATCTCGTTCTGGGACTGGGAGACCACCACCGCCATGTCGGTGGACTCCATCAGCTCGATGCGGCTCGCCAGCCACGGCTGCTCCAGCTGGGGCAGGGCATCGTGCTCGGCTCGCAGCTCGGCCAGGTGTTCGGCCCACGCCTCCTGCACGTAGTCGTACATCCGCACGGCGGCGGCCTTGTCGAGCCCGACGTACATGGCCTTGCCGGTGAACCCGCGGCCCACGAAGTGCCGCACGAGATCCTTGGCCACCGTGCGCAGGCGCTCGGGCCGGGTCAGCAGCGTGTACTCCCGACCGAACCGTCGGGCCAGCTGACCCTCGGCTTCCTTGTCGAGCTCAGCCTCCTCCAACAGCTCGGCCAGCTCGTCGGCGAAGTCGTCATTGACGAGCTGCAGCTCGGGGATGCGGTTCTCGTAGTACAGCGGGACGGTGGCGCCGTCCTCGATGGCGTCACGGAAGTTGTAGATCGACACGTAGTCGCCGAACTGCTGGCGGGTCACCTCCTCGCCCTCGATGAGCGGTGTGCCGGTGAACCCCATGAACGCTGCGTTGGGAAGGGCCTGGCGCATGTTCAGCGCCAACGTGTCGTACTGGCTGCGATGTGCTTCGTCTGTGATCACGATCACGTCCGAGCGATCCGACAGCACGGGCATGGTGGTCTCGCCGGCCTTGGCGTCGAGGCGGAACTTGTGGATCAGCGTGAACACGTACCGGTGATCGGCCGCCAACAGCTCGCGCAGGTGCGCGGCCGAAGCGGCGTGGATCTGGGCCTCGGCGGAGATTGCCCCGGCGTCGGCGAACTCCCCGTGGAGCTGCACGTCGAGCTCGGTGCGGTCGGTGACCATCACGAACGTCCACGCTCCCGGGATGCGGCGCAGCACCTTCTGGGTGAACCAAAGCATCGACAGGCTCTTGCCGGACCCCTGCGTGTGCCAGAACACCCCCAGCCGCTTCTCGCCCGCCGAGCGCACCCGGTGCAGGTTCTCGATCGCCGCGTTCACGCCGATGAGCTGGTGGTTGCGGGCCACCACCTTGATCAACCCGCCCGGCCGCTCGATGAACGCCACGAAGTTCTCGATCAGATCCAGTAGCCGGTCGTGAGCGCACGTCCCGCGGATCGCCGTGTCGAGGGCGACGACGCCGCGGTTGCCCTCGGCGTCGATCACCTTCCAGTCTCCGAAGAACTCCCACGGCGCGTAGGTGGAGCCGACCTTCGCCTCGGAGCCGTTCGACGCGATCACGAACCCGTTGGGCACGAACAAGGCCGGGATGGTGTCGCGGTAGTCGGTAATGTTGTCGTCGAAGGCTGCCTTCGTCGGCCGGTTCGGCTCCTTGAACTCCGCCAGCACCAGCGGGATGCCGTTGACGAACAGCACCACGTCGGTCCGGCGTCGGTGCAGATCGCCGGCGAACCACACCTGTGACGCCGCCAGCCAGTCGCTCTTCGTCGAGTCGGCGAAGTCGACGTAGCGCACCGTGGCGAACTGCTGCTCGCCTCGGTCATCGGTCCACTCGGCCCGGTAGCCGTCGCGCAGCAGGTCGTGGACCTCCCGGTTGGCCCGCACGCGGTCCATCACAGACCGGTCCCTCACCATCGCCTCGAGCGCTTCCTCGCGGGCTGCCTCGGGCACCTCGACGTTCAGTACCTGTACGGCGTCACGGAGCCGGTGTACGAGCACCACCTCGTGCATCGAGTCCCGTCCGAGCGTCCCGTCCGGCCCGAACGTCTCCTTCCAAGCGTTGACGACGGACCAGCCCAGCTCGGCCAGCAGCTCCAGCGCCGGCTGTTCGACCAGCCCGTCCTCCGAGTACGCCCCAGGAGTCACGCCACCGACCCCTCCACCAACGCATCAAGGTCCAGCGACGACACATCGATCTGCCCCGTTACCAGCTTCGGTAGAAGAAGGTCGCGGATCTCCTCAAGTCGGCGGATCGAGAAGGTGAGGGTCCGCATCAATTCTGCGGGCCCGGCCAGATCGCTATCCGCTCGATCAGCCAGCAAATCGGGCACGCGGAGCACGTTGATGCTCTGGAGCTCGCTCTTTCCGATCGCCTTGAAGATCGTGCCCCCACCCATCGAGTCCTCCTCAGCGAAGACTTCTTTGAGTTTTTCGAACAGAAGATTCTGGTGGCCGCTCCGCGATCTGATTGCGGCGATGCCACGCCCGATGACGAGGGTTGTGTCCGCGAGGTTCAGTCGGCCGACCGGAGCACGGACGCTAACCAGGATGTCGCCTTCGACTGCTGATCTGCCGTCAACCGTGCAGAACTTCCTGTGTGTCGGAAAGTGTGAACCGAAGTCGGTGACACCTTGATGGAACGGAGTCCCGACGCCGTCGGTGTTATAGAACTCGGACTTTGGCGACTGGCCCATCGTGATGAGTGCGACATCGACGAGGGGAACCGCCTCCCAGCCTTCGGGGATGGGACCGAGCGAGGAGTCGACGAAGGCAGTGCGCTCGCGGCCGAGGTGCCGGAAATGGACGAACCACTCCCGGTAGACCACCCGCGCCATCTCCACCAACACCTCCACTCGTCGGCGGTTGTTCTCGATCAGGTCATTCAGGGCGCACAGGACTGCTGCAATCTGGTCCTGAGCCGCCCGGCTGGGCAGGCGTACACGTAACGCCTTCGCCGACCCGACGTTGAAGTGCTGTTGCGCCGATCCGACAAGTTGCCCGCCGACAATTGATCGGCCCCAGGCGGAGTTAAACACCGCTGCCAGCATGTGCGCGTTGAGGTCTGCCGATGGGGTGATGACAACGAGGTCTGCGCAATTGGAACCGTCCAATTGTTCAGGGATGACGGCGGCCGTACCGGGATACCCGGTTCGAATCACCACGACGTCGCCAGCAGCCAACTTGGACTTGGCGAGCTTCTGGTGGAAGTGCTCTGAGACATGGAGCAGTCCGTCGGAACTGATCCGGAACGGCTTGACGTTCTGTGACCGAAGGAAGGGCACTCCGTCCGGAACGTACTCGTCGGCCATCTTGCCGACGTGACCAACCGTGACTCGCGTGCACAGGTCGCCAAGCATGACCTCCCGCCACTCGCTCATTCGCTGAGGATCCCGCTGATGGTGGCGTCCACCTTTGCGCGCAGGACGTCGGCCTCGTCGCTGAGGCGGGTGAACTCCTCGTAGAGGCTCGTGAGCTTCTCGCTGAAGTCCTCGTCGTCGTCGTCCTCGGTGGCCGCGGTGCCGGTGTAGCGGCCGGGGTTGAGGCTCCAGCCCTGGGCTTCGATCTCGGCGCGGGTGGCGACCTTGCAGAGGCCGGGGACGTCGACGTAGGAGCCATCGGGGAAGTGCTCCTTGAGCGTCACCTCGCTTCCTTCGATGGTCTCGACGTCCTCACCTCGGTAGAGGCGGACGACGTTGGCCAGCAGCTCGATGTGCTCAGGCAGGAAGTCGCGGTGGGCCCGGTCGATCTGGCGGTATAGGTGGCGGGCGTCGATGAACAACACCGTGTCCTCACGGTCGGTGCCCGTCTTGGCCTTGTCGAGGAACCACAGGGTCACGGGGAGGGTGACGGTGTAGAAGAAGTTGGTCCCGATGGCCACCATCACGTCGACCGATCCCGACTCGATGAGCTGGCGGCGGATCTCGCGCTCGGAGTGCCCGGCGTCGCCCGCCGAATTGGCCATGACGAACCCGGCCCGGCCACCGTCGTTGAGCGCCGAGTGGAACTGCTGGATCCACAGGTAGTTGCCGTTGTCGGTGTTGGGCAGGCCGTACGGGAACCTCGGGTCGCCGGCCAGCTTGTCCTTGTCGATGCCGTTCACGTTGAACGGCGGGTTGGCCATGACGAAGTCGAACTTCCCCACGGCGTGGTGGAGGTCGTCGTAGTAGCTGTTGCCCAGCTTGATGTCACCCGAGAGACCGTGGAGGGCGAGATTCATCTTGGCGAGCGGGACCGTGACCTCCTTCTGCTCCTGGCCGTAGACCGACAGCTCCCGGGTGGCCGACTCGTTGTGGCGCTCGACGAACTTGGCGCACTGCACGAACATGCCGCCCGACCCGCACGCCGGGTCGTAGACCTTGCCGTGGAACGGCTCGATGATCTCCACGATCAGCCGGACGATCGAGTATGGCGTGAAGAATTCGCCCCCCAGTCGACCTTCGGCCGCGGCGAAGTTCGACAGGAAGTCCTCGTAGATGAGCCCGAACGCGTCGCCCGAAAGTTTGCGGGGCAGCGGGGCGAACAGGCGGAGCATCTCGGTGATCGTCGACTTCTGGAGGCGCTGGTAGCCCCGGGGCAGCACGCCCTTGAGCTCGGGGTTGTGGGTCTCCACCAGGCGCATGGCCATGTCGAGCGCCTCGCCGAGGTCCTCCTCCTCGGGTAGGTGCACCAGGTAAGAGAGGCGGGCCTCCTCGGAGATGAACAGCACCGACTGCGCCCGGTAGTCGTCAGGGGTGACGGGACGGCGCGCCGTGGCCTTGGCCTCGAGCTCGGGTCGGATGGATTCGAAGCGGTGCTCGGCGTAGGCGAGGAAGATCAGACCGAGGATGGGCCCTCGGGCTTCGCTCGGCGACAGCGTGGAGTTCGCCCTCAGCTCGTCGGCGGCCTTCCAGAGGGTCCGCCGCACCTCCGCTAGATCATCGCTCTTCACGCTGATGCACTCCTCCGGGATCGTCGCCGACCCATTTCCCGCCGCACTGGCCCCCGGATGGTAGGTGGTAGCCGTGATCCGCTCGGGGGAGTCGGAGCGCACGCAGGCGGTGGGTTGATCAGCGCCTCAGAGGTAGCGCGCTCTATTGTGACGTTGGAAGCGTCAGCGGCAGCGCTCATTGAGCATCCCCACAAGCATGAGGAAGGCGTCACGATCCCCGACGTATCGGGGATCGTTTCGTGCTCCCGGATTCGTTCCGAAAGCGATGTATTCGGTGACAGGATCGAAGAAGCTGTAGAAGGACTCCGCGTCGGCGGAGTCGGGGTTGGATCCGAGTTCATCCTCCTTGAGGAGATTGATTACCTCGAGGAGCTGACTGCGGCCGGGTTCCTGACCCGTGTCGCCTGCTCCAACGGGTGCTTCGATGTCCACCCAGAGCCGACACGCCGGGCCCATGGCGTCCAAACGGGCTTGCTGTCGTTCTGCGATCGACAGGGTGGTCGTCGTTGTCTCGCGGGTCGTTGGCGCGGTGGTGGTAGTCGTCGCCACCTGGTCGCCGCTCGCTGAACAAGCCGCAAGAGTGGCAGTCGCGATAGTCGCCGCCATGAGGCTCAGCGTGCGGTAGAGCCTGGTCATCCGATCAGGCTGCCACGCGGGAGCGATCAGCCCGGGCAACTCACCTGGCGTGCGGCTTCATCGAACTCTTCTTCGTGCGATGCCAGTATCGATCCGAAAGACAGAGCCCACCATCGGATGGATGGGAACCCCGACCATGCCCAGCACGTTCGAACGAGCGACGGAGTACCTGCTCGACCAGGGAAGCACCGATCAGGTTGTCCAGGACTACGCCGACTACTTCCGCTCGTACACAGGCCGACACTTCGAGGAGTTCATCTCTAGGTCCGACCCGACCCGGTTCACCTCCGAGGACCTCGCGGCGCTTAGCTGTCTCGGCGTCGAACTCAAGGGCGGTGCAGTGGCGGAGCTTCTCGTCACTCGAGCGGACGAGCTGAATGAACTCCTCAACGCACCCGACATGCCAGACACCACGGCGGACCTGCGGCACGTCGACAAGGCAGTCATCGCCGACACTTCGCCACTTTCCAGCACCTACAACCGGCTGAAGACCATCGACGGAATCGGTTACGTGCGAGCGTCCAAGCTTCTGGCCGCAAAGCGCCCCGCCCTCGTGCCCATCCGCGACCGAGTCGTCGAGAGGTTCCTCAACGCTGGAGACGCATGGTGGGCGCCATACCTCGGCATCGTCCAGGATCCCCAGCTAGTTGACCGAGTCCAAGAACTGTCAGAGCATGTGCCTGAGCGGGTCACCCTTCTCCGCCGGGTTGATGTGGCTCTCTGGATGGCGGGCAAGCGGCACACCGCCGGCTCTTGACTGCTGGCCTCGCTCTAACCCCGCGTGAGTGGCGGTATCCCTGGGCGCCGCGGCGCGGGCGAGCCACGCCGGCTAACCTTGCCCTATCGAAGTGATCAGATCGAGAACTACACTGCTGTAGTTCACTCGGTACGCGTCGGAGCCGGCGCCTTCGCCGTGGTCCGAGCCGAGGCTGGTCGATGTCGCGTCCCCGTCACAAGTGCAAGGAAACGGAGGGCGTGCTCAAGCGACTCGAGGCGGCCGGGTGGACGATCGTGTACCCCAGCGGCCATTGGGGGCGTGCCACCTGTGGCGAAGGCTGCCGAATCGGCATCCAGGGGACGCCGAAGGACTGCACCACCCAATCCAGGGTGGTGACCCGGGAAGCTCGGCGTTGTCCGCATGGGCACAACACCTTCTGACGGAGACCCCACTGGGTTGGCAATAGATTCCGATATGAGTATGGTGTTGCCACCTGCCAACATGCCTCGGAGGCCTTGCCGTGGAGACCTACACCGTCTCACTCCTCCTCGAGAACGTAGATCTCACCGATGAGGTTCTCGATGCAATCTTCACCGAGTTCGAAGACGTCGTCCCGTCCTCGATCGACGGAGCCGTCAAGCTCACAGCTTCCATCGAGGCTGCCAACGACGAGTCGGCCGCGTTCCGCCTGATCGATCAGGTCCACTCCGTGCTACCACAGGCGGCCCCGGTCCGACTCGATCAAGATCTGGTCTCCATCCCCGACATCGCCGAGCGCTCAGGGCGTAGCCGAGAGTCGGTACGGCTGCTCGTAGCGGGCAAGCGCGGACCCGGTCAGTTCCCAATCTCGGTTGGCACCGTGGGCGACGGCATCCGAGTTTGGCCCTGGGCGGTCGTGCTCGACTGGTTCCGAGATGCTCTGCACGAGGACCTCGGTGAGCGCGGAGTTTCGCCCGAGGCTGCGGCGCTCGTCGATGCTTGTCTTGCCGGCAAGCGCCGTCACACCTTCGCCCATCGCCGTCAGATCGCGTGGACGTCCATTCGCCAGCCCGGTCGCACCAAGGTCGTTGCCACCTCGTACGAGGTGGCAACGGTGCGTCAGAGTGCGGGCGCGCTCTCGGCGTGAGCGACAGTCGCCGTCTCGCTGCGGAGGTCGGGGCGAAGGCGGACCTCCTCGATGTTGCCCTCCGCAGCGTCAACGCAGAGCTGGCCCTTCCGGCTGGCGTCGAGCAGGTCGAGATGGACGTCTCGTGGGAGACGTCCTTTGAACGGCGCGCGAATTCTCTGGTCGAGTACCGGCACCGAGTTGCCGTCAGGGACGCGACGGGCACCTTCTTCATCAGAGGCGAGTTGGCGTTGATCTACGCGCTGAGCGCCACCTCCGACTTCTCAGACGACCAGCTACACGGATTCGGAGAGGTGAGCGTCGCGTTTTCGGCGTTCCCCTACGTCCGCGAGCTCGTGCACACCCTGACGACTCGAGCGTCGCTACCGCCTCTCATCCTCGGCACTCTTCGCTCGCCCCTCGATCCTCCAGCCTCGCTGGCCTCGAATGCACGTGGTCAGGGCGTCAAGAAGGCTGCGAAGCCGAAGCGAACCGCTGCCGCTGCGCAAGCTAAGAAGCGCTCCGCGCGCTGACTAGCTCGCGCTCAAGAGGCGGGCTGAGTGTGGGTGCTGCCTCGTGCACCTCGGGACGGTCGATCGGCGGAAGCCAGCCGCAGTGCTGCGACCGGGGCGCTTCGGAGGCGACTACAACCGTCCGACCTGGGGTGTTTCGCTGGCGCCCTCGGCAGGATTCGAACCTGCGACACACGGTTTAGGAAACCGATGCTCTATCCCCTGAGCTACGAGGGCTGGATGTCCGCGTCCAGGTCCGTGGACCGTCAGCGGTTGAACCGGCGTGAGTCTCGCAGCGCGCTCCGTGACGTTCCAACCGTCTGCAGTTCCGGGATCTGTGCCCGTCTGAGCACGCCATGCGTGCCTCAGCGCCCACAGATCTTGGGGTCGATCGGGTTCGATCGGGACCAACGGCCCTACTGGGCGATTGCGGGGGGTCGATACGGTCAAGGCCACGCCACACAGGAGCCTGCCATGACGACCATCGACCAGCCCGCCATCGATCCCTCGCGCACGCTCGGTGAGCTCGTGACCGAGCGACCCGGTCGGGCCCGCGTGTTCGAAGCCGCCGGCATCGACTACTGCTGCCATGGCTCCCGCCCGCTGTCCGAGGCTGCCGACGAGGCCGGCATCGACGTGTCCGACATAGCCGCGCAGCTCGCCGCGGTGGCCCCGCCGGCGCAGGCTCGTGACGAGGACCTGGCGCCGGCCGAGCTGGCCGCCCACATCGAGGAGAAGCACCACGGGTACCTCCACGCGGAGCTGCCGCTGCTCGTCGCGCTGGCCGACAAGGTGGCCTCCGTGCACGGCGAGCGCCACGCCGAGCTGGCCGAGGTGGCCCGCCTGGTGACCACGGTGCGCGACGACCTCGAGCCGCACCTGGCCAAGGAGGAGACCTTCCTCTTCCCCGTCACCCAGGAGCTGGCCGGCGGCGAGGCCGCGGGCGTCGGCGACGCGGTGCACGCCTCCGTGGAGGAGCTGATGGTCGAGCACGCCGCCCTCGGCGAGGTGCTGGGCCAGCTGCGGGTTCTGACCGACGACTACCGCATCCCGGCCGACGCCTGCGCGAGCTACACCTCGCTCTACCAGCGCCTGGCCGAGCTCGAGACCGACACCTTCCGCCACATCCACCTCGAGAACAACGTGCTCTTCCCGGCCGTGGAGCGCCTCGCCTCCAGCTGACACCGGGCAGGTTCCTAGGCTGCGGCGATGGCCGAGCCCTGGGTGCGCTACGAGGACGAGCACCTGCTCGTCGTCGCCAAGCCGGCCGGGGTCAACACCCATCGCGCCGACTTCCGATCCCAGGACGGCATGCACGAGTGGGTGCAGCGCCAGCGCCCTGGCACGTCGCTCTCGGTTCTCCACCGCCTCGACAAGACCACCTCGGGCCTCCTGCTCTTCGGCAAGTCGACCGAGGCCAACCGCTCGCTGGCCGCGCAGTTCGAGGAGCACCGGGTCCGCAAGACCTACGAGCTGCTGGCTCGGCGCGGCGGCGGGTCAGTGCCATCGACATCGCTCAGCTGTCGCGAGCCCATTGACGGGCGACCGGCGGAGACCGACTTCGAGGCGTCGGAGACCGGTCCACGGCTGCAGCGGTACGAGGCCCGTCCGGCCAGCGGGCGCACCCATCAGGTCCGGGTCCACGCCGCCGCCCTAGGCCTGCCGGTGGTCGGCGACGAGCGCTACGGCGGCGACGCCGCTGCACGCGTCTTCCTGCACGCCGCTGCGCTCGGCATCGACCACCCCGTCACCGGTCCGCTGGAGATCGCCGAGCCCCGCCCCGTCAGCTTCGACCAGGCCATGGCCGCTGCCGACCCGAGCGCCCTGACGAGCGCCGCGCTGGCCGCCGCCGTCGCCCATGAAGCGCGCGCCACGCTGTTCGATCCCGCCGACACCGACGCATACCTCTGGATCGACCGCCACCACGACGGCTTCCCCGACCTGCGCGTCGAGCGCCTGGGCGATGTCGCCCTCGCCCTCACCTACGGAGACGATGCCCTGAGCCGCGAGCGCTCAGAAGCGCTGCTGGCCCAGCCAGGCGTGCGGGCCGTCTACGAGCTGAGGCGGCCGCGGGGCGGGGGAGGGGAGCCCGCCAGGCTGGCGGCCGGTGACGCACCGGAGCGCTTCGAGGTGAGCGAGCTGGGCCGCCGCTACCTGATCGACCTCGGCGCCAGCGCGACCTCGAGCGGCCTGTTCCTCGACCAGCGCGAGACCCGCCGCCGGCTCCTCGGCTCCGACCTGGCCGGCCGCACGGTGCTGAACACCTTCGCCCACACGGGATCGCTGTCGGTGGTCGCTGCGGTCGCCGGCGCGGAGACGCTCACCCTCGACCTCAGCAAGCGCTACCTGGCTTGGGCGGAGGAGAACCTGCGCCTCAACGGCATCGATCCAGGCGACCACGACATGGTCTACGGAGACGCCATGGAGTGGATGGAGCGCTTCGCTCGCAAGGGCCGCCGGTTCGACGTCGTGATCGTCGATCCGCCCAGCTCCAGCACCTCCCGGCGCGGGAGCAAGCGCTGGGTAGCCGAGCGCGACCTCCACGGCCTCGTGCAGCGAGCGGCCGACGTGTGCGCGCCCGGTGGCACGATCTTCGTGTCCACCAACCTGAGGTCGATGAGCTGGGAGCGCTTCGACGAGCACCTCGCGCAGGGGCTCGCGGCCGCCGGGCGCCAGGCCCAGGTGGAGCACCAGACCCTGCCCCTCGACCATCGCTCAGGCACCGGCGACCCGCCCTACCTCAAGGCCGCCTGGCTCGTCCTCGACGGGAATAGTTGACACATCATCTAGGTTGACGGGAGTGCGGAGAAGCGCTCCGCTCACTAGTGATCGCGAGGTCTCGCATGGACGACATCCTCATCCCCAAGGTCGACGTTCGGCGTGCTGATGACCGCTTCAAGACCCGCATCGGTTGGCTGGACTCGAAGCACTCCTTCTCCTTCAGCCAGCACTACGACCCCGACAACACCCACCACGGCCTCCTGCTCGTCAGCAACGACGACGTGGTGTCGCCCGGGATGGGCTTCGAGACCCATCCGCACCGTGACATGGAGATCGTCACCTGGGTGCTTCAGGGCTCCCTCGTGCACCAGGACTCCGAGGGCAACAAGGGCGTGATCTACCCGGGCCTGGCCCAGCGGATGAGCGCCGGCACCGGCATCCTGCACTCCGAGAAGAACGACGCCTGGCGGGTCCAGGGCGGTGCCAGCCACGACGATCCCGTCCGCTTCATCCAGATGTGGGTGCCGCCCGACGAGAACGGCATCGAGCCCGGCTACGAGCAGCGTGAGATCGACGACGCTGACCTGAGCGGCAAGCTCGTGCCCGTCGCCTCGGGCATGGACAAGCACGCCGACGAGAGCGCCATCCGGATCCGCAACCGCTACGCCGCCCTCTACGCGTCCCGCCTCCGATCCGGCGATTCGGTGACGGTGCCGGATGCGCCCTACGTCCACCTCTTCGTGGCCCGCGGCACCGTCGACCTCGAGGGTGCGGGCACGCTGGCCGAGGGCGATGCCGTCCGCCTGACGGGCGTCGGAGGACAGGACCTCGTGGCCGTCGACGACTCCGAGGTGCTCATCTGGGAGATGCACGCCGGGATGGCGTGAAGTCGGTGGGGGAGCGGCCTCGGCCCGGATAGGTTCAGCCGGCCATGGCCGCCCCCGCCTCTACGCCCACCATCCCCCACGTCCGGCGCAGCGGCCTCGCCCTCGGGCTCGGATCCGCCGCTGCCTTCGCGACCTCTGGGCCCTTCGCCAAGTCGCTCCTCGACACCGGGTGGTCTCCGGGCGCCGCGGTGACCTCGCGCATCTCCCTCGCGGCGGTCGTGCTGGCCGTGCCCGGCGCGCTGGCGATGCGCGGGCGCTGGCACCTCGTGCGGCCCAACGTCGGCACGATCGTCCTCTACGGCCTGCTGGCCATCGCCGGCTGCCAGCTCTTCTACTTCAACGCGGTGCAGACCCTCTCGGTCGGGGTCGCGCTCCTTCTCGAGTACCTCGGGCTGATCCTCGTGGTGCTCTGGCTGTGGCTGCGCCACGGACGGCGTCCCGGGCCGTGGACCGCTCTTGGCGTCGGCCTCGCGGTGGCCGGCCTCGTGCTCGTCCTCGACGTCACCGGGGGCATGGAGGTGGATGCCGCCGGCGTGCTCTGGGGCCTCGGCGCCGCGACAGGGCTCGCCGCCTTCTTCGTGATCTCGGCCGACGACTCCACGGGCCTGCCGCCCATCGCCATGGCATCGGGCGGGATGGTGGTGGCGGCCATCACCCTCGGCGTCGCCGGGTCCCTCGGCGCGATGCCGATGGAGCGCGGCAACGGCAACGTCGAGCTGGCCGGTGTCCACCTCCCGTGGCCCGTGCCCGTCCTCGGCATGGGCATCGTCGCCGCGGTCTTCGCCTATGCGCTCGGCATCGCTGCAGCCCGCGAGCTCGGGTCCAAGCTCGCCGCGTTCCTCGGGCTCACGGAGGTGCTCTTCGCGGTGCTCTTCGCGTGGCTGCTCCTCGACGAGCTGCCGATGGTGATCCAGCTCGCCGGCGGCGTGCTCATCATCGGCGGCGTCGCGGCGGTGCGCTACGAGGAGCTCATCGCTGTGGGCGACGACGAACCCCTCTCGGTGGACGCCATCGGCGTGGAGCCGCTGCCCGACTGACGAGCCGTCGGCCCCGCCCGAGCGCTGTGCCCGATCTGCGGCGAGTGCCCGGATTGGTCCCCGGCCGAGCGGGCGGCGAGCATTGTCGGATGCGAGACGACGCGGCTGACGATCACGTCGGTGAAGAGCACCGCCCGATGACCGACTTCGGCACGCCGGGGGTCATCTCGGCCTTCCGGGGTCCGTTCCACGACGGTCCCCCCGCCGAGGCGCTCGAGGTGGTGACGCCGCCGCTCGAGAAGTTCGGGTTCAGCGAGGTGCGGCGCATGATCCTCACCTACGTCGTGCTCACGCTCTGCATCATGCGGTCGTTGGCCGAGTGGGTCCTGCGACGCGAGGGCCGCAGCGCGGCGCGGGCCGCCGCCGACGGCGCCATCGACGGCTTCATAGTGCTCGGCCCCACCTTCGTGAAGCTCGGCCAGATCATGGCCAGCTCGTCGGGGCTGTTCCCCGAGCCGTTGCCATCTGCGGCGCGCCGATGCCTCGACGAGGTGCCGCCCTTCGGCGCCGACGAGGTGCGCAGGATGATCGCCGAGGACCTCGGCCGCCCACCGAACCAGATCTTCAAGGACTTCGACCACACCCCGCTCTCGGCGGCATCGATCGGTCAGGTCCACGCGTGCACGCTCCCCGATGGGCGAGCCGCTGTGGTGAAGCTTCAGCGCCCGGGGATCCGTCAGTCGATGACCACCGACCTGCGGATCATGTTCCGGCTCGCACGGCTGATCGAGCGCACCAAGTGGGGCGCCAAGTCCGGTGCGATGAACATGATCCGAGACCTCCACGCGGTCACGTTCCAGGAGCTGAACCCGGCGGTGGAGGCGTGGCGCCAGAGCCGCTTCCGCGAGAACATCCACGCCTTCGGCGACAACAAGATGATCACCGCGCCCGAGGTGTACTGGGAGTACTGCGGGCCGCGGATGATCTGCATGGAGCGCGTGTCCGGCATCCCCATGGACCGCTTCGACCTGATCGCCGAGCGCGGCATCGACGGCAAGGACGTGCTGCGGCGCGGTGCCAAGGTCTGGGCCGAGGCCGTGATGGTCCACGGCCCGTTCCACGGCGACATGCACGCCGGCAACATCTGGGTGCTCGACGACGGCCGCGGCTGCTACCTCGACTTCGGGATCATGGGCGAGCTCACCGGCGACTGGCAGCAGCTCGTGAAGGACCTCTTCTACACGTGCATGTTCGACCTCGACTTCACCCGCGTCGCGGCCGCCTACCGCAAGGTCGGCGTGTTCCCCGAAGGGGTCGGAACCGATGAGGAGATCGGCGCCCAGCTCGGCGCCATCCTCGGGCCGATGCTCACCGGGGGCATGGCGTCGCTGAACCTCGGCGACCTCATCACCCAGAGCATGGAGCTGATGAAGGCCTACGACGCCACGTCGCCCCAGGAGCTGGTCCTGCTGGCCAAGCAGCTGCTCTACATCGAGCGCTACACGAAGGGGCTCGCCCCCGACTACCAGCTCGTTGGCGACGCCTTCATCGTCAAGAACATCTTCCCCGAGGAGGCCGCCAAGAAGGCGGCCGACCTCGGGGTGCCCTTCCCGGAGTAGCCGCTAGCCCAGGAAGCCGCGGACGATGAAGGTGGCCATCTGGCCGCGGTTCACCTCGGTGCCGGGGCGGTAGGTGCCGTCGGAGTAGCCGCCGGCGATGCCGGCCGCGGCGACCGCGTTGATGTTCTCGGCGTGGGTCGTGCCGGCGACGTCGCTGAACCCGCCCTCGCTCACGGGGGCGAGCTCGAGCGCCCGGGCGATGAAGGTGGCCATCTGGCCGCGGCTGACGGGCTCGTTGGGCCGGTAGGTGCCGTCGGAGTACCCGCCGGCGATGCCTGCTGCAGCGACGGCGTTGATGTTGCCCGCGTGGGCGGTGCCGGCGACGTCGCTGAAGGTGCCGCTGGCGACGGGCGCCAGGTCGAGGGCGCGGGCGAGGAACGTCGCCATCTGCCCCCGGGTGACCGCACCCGCCGGAGCGAACAGGCCGTTGGTCATGCCGCCGGCGATGCCGGCGACCGTCACGGTCTCGATGTTGCGCTCATGGGTGGTCTGGGGGATGTCGGGGAAGCTGGCCAGCTGCCGGCCGGTCGC
>DATCYI010000342.1:0-2277 GCA_036570385.1 Acidimicrobiales bacterium
CGGACGCGCGATCGAGCGCGCCACCAGCAGGGCCATGGCCACCGTCGCGATCACCAGCGCGGCAGCCACGGCGAGCGTCCGCCGGTAGCGAGCCTGCGCCTCGTCGCCGACGGTGAGCGCGTGGGAGCGGGCGTCTGCTGACGCCGCGTGCGTGAGCTCCTGGATGGCGGAGTCACGCGCTAGGCCGCTGCGGAACAAGCTCGCCAGCTCCACGACCTCGAGGACCTCGCCTGCCGCGACTCCGAGCTCCTCGATCTCGTCGTGGAAGGCGCGCTCTTCGAGCAGTGGCGCGAGCTCCGCGGCCAGGTGCTCGTCGCGATCAGCCATGGCCCGGTCCAGGGCCAGGTCGTAGCGCAGCGCGAGTAGGTCGAGGTCGTCAGACGCCGCCTCCCGCACGGCGCTCCCCGGCACCATCAGCTCGGACACGAGGAGCAGCTCGTCGTTGGCGATCTCGAACAGGTTGGCGGAGGTCCGCAGCGCGTAGAGCGATCTCCTCACGTCGGTGTCGACGGTGGTCTCGGCCCGGTCGTCGCCGAGGCTGCCCATCCTGGTCTGCCAGGTCTTCTCGGCCTCGATCACGACATCCGCGAAGACCGGGTGCTCCCTCGAGGACTCGTCGAGGACGGCGCGGCCGAGGGCGAGGTCGCCAGGCTCTGCCACGCGCTCCT
This sequence comes from Acidimicrobiales bacterium, assembly GCA_036570385.1. GTDB lineage: Bacteria > Actinomycetota > Acidimicrobiia > Acidimicrobiales > VFJN01 > VFJN01. Next base: position 669 of record DATCYI010000342.1, read on the forward strand.
CCAGGACCGCGATCAGCGGGATCTCGGAGACCCTGTCCCGTACCTCCTCGAGCTCGACCGCGAAGTCGATGCCGAGGAGGTCACCGGCCTGTTCCAGCGTGATGCCGTACTCCGCCGCCACGACCGCGATCAGGGTCAGGCGGTACTCCTGCGTGGTGGCCACGTAGGCATCCAGGGCGTCGGTCGCCTCGTCGACGTCGGCCGCGACGTCCCGTGCATCACGGGCCAGGCGCCACTGGTCGCGCACCTCCGCACCGGCGATCAGGGCGAGACCGGTCGTGGGGATCAGCACCAGGCCCAGCAGCCGAGCGCGGACGCCGAGGCGCCGTCGCCCTCGTCTGGCCCCAGATCCCAGTTCCACGCCCGCCCATCGGCACCGGCGGCTGCGAGTTGAGCCGCCGGTGCCGGATCAGCCCGGTTTCACCCCGGGATGATCGACTTCAGCTCGAGGTAGTGCTCGAGGCCCTCCTTGCCGAACTCCCGACCGATGCCCGACGCCTTGAACCCACCGAAGGGCGCAACGAAGTCCATCGTGTACTGGTTCACGCCGAAGGTCCCGGTCCGGACCCGGCGGGCGACGTCCATCCCGGCGCTGCTGTCGCCGGTCCACACCGAGCCGGCCAGGCCGAACTCGCTGTCGTTGGCGATGCGCACTGCGTCGTCGACGTCGTCGAAGGGGATGACGGCGAGCACCGGGCCGAAGATCTCCTCCTGGGCGATGCGCATCGAGTTGTCGACGTCGGCGAACACGGTGGGCTGCACGTACCAGCCCTTCTCCATGCCGTCAGGCCGACCGTTGCCGCCCACCACCAGGCGAGCTCCCTCCTCCTGGCCCAGCGCGATGTACTTGTCGACGCGCTCCTGCTGGCGCTCCGCGACGAGCGGGCCGATCTCCGTCGCCGGGTCGTCGGGATCGCCGACCGTGAAGCTCCGAACCGTGTCGGCGAGCGCCTCCACCACGGCGTCGTAGTTCTTGCGCGACGCGAGGATGCGGGTCTGGGCGACGCAGGCCTGGCCGTTGTTCATGAACGATGCGAAGCGCAGGCCCTGCATCGTGGCCCCGAGATCGGCGTCGTCGAGGATGATCGCCGCCGACTTGCCGCCGAGCTCCAGGCTCACGCGCTTGAGCTGCTCGCCGCAGATCGAGGCGATGGTGCGCCCTGCCGCGGTGGAGCCGGTGAAGGCGATCTTGTCGACGTCCTTGTGGCGGACGAGGTGCTCACCGACCTCGCGTCCGGCGGGGATCACGCTGACGACACCCTTCGGGATGCCGGCCTCCTCGAGCAGCTCGGCCATCAGCATGGCGTCGAGCGGCGTCTCCGGGGAGGGCTTGATCACGATCGTCGAACCCGACAGCAGGGCCGGGGCCAGCTTGGACATGGTGACGAACTGCGGAACGTTCCAGGGCACGATCGCGCCCACCACGCCGACGCCCTCGCTGCGGACGATCACCGGGGAGCCGAGCACACCGTTGCGCTCCTCCTCCCACTGGTGGTCCTTGGCGGTCTGGATGAAGGTGTTGAGCATCATCCACGGCGCCGGCGACTGGGCCAGCTGCGAGAAGGAGATGGGGGAGCCCATCTCCGTGGTGATGACCTGGGCCATGTCC